>NZ_JBHYWI010000006.1:0-71724 GCF_042751525.1 Kitasatospora sp. NPDC059408 | reverse complement strand
GGCCAGGGCAACTACGCGGCCGCGAACGTCTTCCTCGACGCCCTCGCCGCCCACCGCCACGCCGCCGGCCTGCCCGCCACCTCCATGGCCTACGGCCTCTGGGACGTCGGCGCCGGCCTCGGCCGCGACCTCGCCGACGTCGACCGGGCACGGATGGCCTCCCAGGGCGTCCCCGTCCTCGACCACGCGACCGGCCTCGCCCTCTTCGCCACCGCCCTGCGCAGCGAGCGCGCCGCCGTCGTTCCGATCCGGGTCGACGCCGCCGCCCTGCGCGCCCGCACCGACGAGGTCCCCGCACTCCTGCGCGCCCTCGCCGCGCCGCGCCGGCGGGCCGAGCTGCCCGCGAGCGGCCGCGCGACCGGGACCGGCCTGGCCGGGCGCCTCGCCGCACTGGGCGCGAGCGAGGGCCGGCGCCTGGCGCTTGAGCTCGTGCGGACCGAGGTCGCCGCCGTGCTCGGCCACGCCTCCGCCGAGGCGATCGCGCCCGAGCGCGCGTTCCAGGAGCTCGGCTTCGACTCCCTCGCCGCGACCGACCTGCGCAACCGCCTCAACAAGCGCACCGGCCTGCGTCTGCCCGCCACCCTCGCCTTCGACTTCCCCAACGCGCGGGCCGTCGCGGAGCACCTCCTCGACCTGGCCGGCCCGGGCACGGAGGCGACCCCGACGACCGGCACCGCGGCCCGCCCGCTCACCTCCGACGAGCCGATCGCGATCGTCGGCATGGCCTGCCGCTACCCCGGCGGCGCGACCACGCCCGAGGAGCTGTGGCGGCTGCTGGCGGACGGCGTCGACACCGTCACCGGACTGCCGACCGACCGCGGCTGGGACATCGAACACCTCTACGACCCCGAGCCCGGCAAGGAGGGTCACAGCTACACCCGCCACGGCAGCTTCCTGCACGACGCCGGCGACTTCGACCCCGGCTTCTTCGGGATCTCGCCGCGCGAGGCCCTCTACATGGACCCGCAGCAGCGGCTCCTCCTGGAGACCTCGTGGGAGGCGCTGGAGCGGGCGGGCATCGACCCGCTGTCCCTGCGCGGCAGCCGGACCGGCGTCTTCGCGGGCGTCATGTACCACGACTACGCCCTCAACACGAACCCCTCCGGCACCAGCGGCGGCAGCGTCGTCTCGGGCCGGGTGTCCTACACGCTGGGCCTGGAGGGCCCGGCGGTGACCGTCGACACGGCCTGCTCCTCCTCGCTCGTCGCCCTGCACCTGGCGGTCCAGGCGCTGCGCACCGGCGAGTGCTCGCTGGCCCTCGCGGGCGGCGCGACGGTGATGTCGACGCCGGGCATGTTCATCGAGTTCTCGCGGCAGCGGGGCCTCTCGGCGGACGGCCGGTGCAAGGCGTTCGCCGGCGCGGCGGACGGCGTCGGCTGGTCCGAGGGCGTCGGGGTGCTGCTCGTCGAGCGGCTGTCCGACGCGGAGCGCAACGGCCACCGGGTGCTCGCGGTGATCCGCGGTACGGCCGTCAACCAGGACGGCGCGAGCAACGGCTTCTCGGCGCCGAACGGTCCGTCCCAGCAGCGGGTGATCCGCCAGGCGCTGGCGAGCGCCGGTCTGTCGGCGGCGGACGTCGACGCCGTCGAGGCGCACGGCACCGGCACCACGCTGGGCGATCCGATCGAGGCGCAGGCGGTCCTCGCCACCTACGGGCAGGACCGCGGACTCCCGCTGCTGCTCGGCTCGATCAAGTCGAACATCGGGCACGCGCAGGCGGCGGCCGGTGTGGCCGGCGTGATCAAGATGGTGCTGGCGATGCAGCACGGCGTGCTGCCGAAGTCGCTGCACATCGACCGGCCCTCGCCGCACGTCGAGTGGTCGCAGGGCGCGGTCGAGCTGCTGGCCGAGGCCCGGGACTGGCCGGCCACCGGCCGTCCGCGCCGGGCGGGCGTCTCCGCCTTCGGGATCAGCGGGACCAACGCGCACGTGATCGTCGAGCAGGGCCCCGAGCCGGTGGTCGAACCGTCCACCGGTGGGCGGGAGTCGGGCACGCTGCCGTGGCTGCTCGCCGCGGCGACGCCGGAGGCCCTGCGGGCGCAGGCCGAGCGGCTCGCGACCTTCGTCGGCGCGCGGCCGGAGCTCGCCGCACTGGACGTCGCCCACTCGCTCGTCGCGACCCGGCCCGCGCTGGAGCACCGCGCGGTGCTGCTCGGCGCGGACCGGGAGGAACTGCTGGCCGGGCTGGTGGAGCTGAGCCGGGGCGAACTCGCCCCGGGCGCGGCCACCTCGTCCGCCCGGGCGGGTGGGGCGACGGCGTTCCTGTTCTCCGGTCAGGGCTCGCAACGGCTGGGCATGGGACGGGAGTTGTACCACCGCTTCCCGGTGTTCGCCGAGGCCTTCGACGAGGTCTGCGCGGAGCTGGATCCGGCCTTGCGCGACGTGGTGTGGGGGTCGGATGCGGAGCTGCTGAACCGGACGGAGTACGCCCAGGCCGGGCTGTTCGCCGTCGAGGTGGCGCTGTACCGTCTCGTCGAATCGCTGGGCGTCCGCGCCGAGTTCGTGGCGGGGCACTCGATCGGCGAGGTCGCTGCGGCGCATGTGGCCGGGGTGTTCGGCCTGGCCGACGCCTGCGCCCTGGTGACCGCGCGTGGCCGTCTGATGCAGGCGCTGCCGTCCGGTGGCGCGATGCTCGCCGTGCAGGCGACGGAGGACGAAGTCCTGCCGTTGCTGGGCGACGTGGTGTCGATCGCCGCCGCCAACGGCCCGCGTTCGATCGTCGTCTCGGGAGCGGAGGACGCCGTCGCGGAGATCGAGGAGCACTTCGCCGACCGCCGGACCACGCGCCTGCGCGTGTCCCACGCCTTCCACTCCCCGTTGATGGACCCGATGCTGGAGGACTTCCGCGAAGTCCTCAACGGGCTGACGTACAGTGCTCCTTCGCTCCCGGTGGTGTCCAACCTGACCGGCACCCTGGCTGAGGACCTCACGACCCCCGACTACTGGGTGCGCCACGTCCGCGAGGCCGTCCGCTTCGCCGACGGCGTCCGAACGCTGGAAGCCGCGGGTGTCCGCCGCTACCTCGAACTCGGCCCCGACGCCGTCCTGTCCGGACTGGTGCAGGGCGTCCTGGACGACCCGACCGCCGTGGGCACGTGCGTCGTGCCCGCCCTGCGCGCGGACCGGGACGAGGAGGCGAGTCTGGTCGGCGTGCTCGGCCGGCTGCACGCGACCGGGGCGGAGGTGGACTGGTCCGTCCTCTTCGCCGGCACCGGCGCCCGCACGGTGGAACTGCCCACCTACGCGTTCCAGCACCGCCGGTTCTGGCTCGACGCGACGACCCCGCTCGGCGACCTGGGCGCGGTCGGCGTGGGCGCCTTCGCGCACCCGCTGCTGGGTGCGGCCGTCGACCTGTCCCACACGGACGGGTTCCTCCTCACGGGCCGGGTGTCGCTGGACTCGCACGCGTGGCTGGCCGACCACCGGGTCCTGGACACCGTCCTGGTCCCGGGTGCGGCGCTGGTCGAGCTCGCACTGCGGGCCGCGGCCGAGGTCGGGTACGAGGTGGTGGAGGAACTGACGCTCGCCGCACCGCTGGTGCTGCCCGAGCGCGGCGCCGTCCAGCTGCACGTGCGGGTCGGTGGCCCGGACGCCTCGGAACGGCGCGCGGTCACCATCCGCTCCCGCCTGGACGGGGATCCGGACGCCGGGTGGGTCCAGCACGCGGCCGGTTCGCTGGCCGTCGGCGGAGGCGTCGAGGCGGAGGCGTTCGACGTCTGGCCGCCGGCCGGCGCCGAGTCGCTGCCGGTGGAGGGCGCGTACGAGCGGATGGCGGAGGCCGGGTTCGGCTACGGCCCGGTGTTCCAGGGGCTGCGGGCGGCCTGGCGGCGCGGCGACGAGCTGTTCGCCGAGGTCGCGCTGCCGGAGGGGGTGGCGGCCGACGGCTTCCGCGTCCACCCGGCGCTGCTCGACGCCGCCATGCACGCCGCGATCCTGGCCGGTGGCGGCGAGCGCGAGACCATGATCCCGTTCGCGTGGACCGGCGTGACCCTGTCCGCCGTCGGCGCCTCGGCGGTGCGGGTGCGGATCGTCCGGCTCGGCGACGGCGGCGGGCTGCGGCTCGACCTCGCCGACCCGGCGGGCGGCCCGGTGCTGGCCGTGGCCTCGATGGTGGGCCGGGCGGTGTCGGCGGAGCAGTTGGGCTCGGTCGACCCGCTCTACGGGATCGAGTGGGCGGAGTTGTCCGGTCCGGCCGGCTCCGAGAGCTCTTGGGCACTGTGGGAGGACGTCTCGCAGTCCTCGGAGCCGGTGCCCGGCGTGGTCGTCCTCGACTGCGGTGGCTTCATGGGCCCCGAGGACGTCCCGAGCGGTGTCCGTGTGAACGTCCACGCCGTGCTGGAGGTCCTCCAGGCGTGGCTGGTGGAGGAGCGGTTCGCGGCGTCGCGTCTGGTGGTGGTGACGCGGGGTGCGGTGGCCGTGCGTGAAGGTGAGCCGGTGGATCTGGCGCAGGCTCCGGTGTGGGGTCTGGTCCGGGCGGCGCAGGCGGAGAATCCTGGCCGCTTCGTCCTGCTGGACACGGACGGGGAGGTGATCGTCACCGCTGAGCCGGAGTCGGCCGTGCGTGGCGGGGCTGTCTGCGTCCCGCGTCTGAGCCGGCTGCCGCAGCCGGAAGGTCCGCTGCCGATCAGCTCGGATGACACGGTGCTGATCACCGGTGGTACGGGTGGTCTGGGGGCTGTCGTGGCCCGGTACCTGGTCGCCGAGTGCGGCGTGCGCAGTCTGGTGCTGACGAGTCGTCGTGGTCTGGAGGCGCCGGGCGCGGTCGAGCTGGTGGCGGAGCTGTCCGCCCTGGGTGCTGTCGCGGACGTGCGTGCTTGTGACATGGCGGACCGCGCGGCCGTGGCCGCGCTGATCGACGCGATCCCGGGCCTGTCGGCTGTGATCCACGCCGCCGGTGTCGGTGACAACGGCTTGGTCGGCGCGCTCACCCCGGACCGGATGGATGCCGTTCTGGCCCCGAAGGCCGACGGCGCCTGGTACCTGCACGAGCTGACCAGTCACCTCGACCTGACCGCGTTCGTGCTCTTCTCCTCCGCGGGCGGCCTGGTGCTGACCGCGGGCCAGGGCAACTACGCGGCCGCGAACGTCTTCCTCGACGCCCTCGCCGCCCACCGCCACGCCGCCGGCCTGCCCGCCACCTCCATGGCCTACGGCATGTGGGACGTCGGCGCCGGCCTCGGCGAGCAGCTCCTGGAGCTCAACCGCAACCGCATGGCCGCCCAGGGCGTCCCGCCGCTCACCCGGGAAGCCGGTCTGGCGCTGTTCGCCGCCGGTCTGCGCAGCGAGCGCGCCACCGTCGTCCCGATCCGGGTCGACGCCGCCGCCCTGCGCGCCCGCACCGACGAGGTCCCCGCACTCCTGCGCGCCCTCGTCCCGGCCGCCCGCCGCACGGCGGCGCACGCCCTGGCACCGGCAGCCCCGGCGGACGGCCTCGCGGCCCGGCTCGCCGGGCTGACGGAGGCGGAGCAGCGGCGGACCGTCCTCGACCTCGTCCGGGCCCGGGTGGCCGGGCTGCTCGGCCACGAGTCGGGCGACGCGATCGAGCCGGACCGTGCCTTCCAGGAGCTCGGCTTCGACTCCCTCGCCGCGACCGACCTGCGCAACCAGCTCAACACCCTCACCGGCCTGCGCCTGCCCGCCACGCTCGCCTTCGACCACCCGAACGCCGAGGCCGTCACGGAGCTCATCGTCACCGAGCTGGGCGTGCGGACCGCCGCCGCGAGCGGCGAGGCGTCCCGCGCCGAGGCCGACCTGCGGGCCGCGCTGCAGTCGATCCCGACCCGCCGTCTGCGCGACGCGGGCCTGGTCGACGCCCTGCTCGACCTGACCGACGACCGGATCCGTGCCGCAGGCGCCGCGATGGACGCCGCGACGGACGACCCCGGGGCGCCGGCCGAGGTCCGCCACGACCCGATCGCGATCGTCGGCATGGCCTGCCGCTACCCGGGCGGGGTGACCACGCCCGAGGAGCTCTGGCAGCTGGTGACGTCCGGCGCGGACGCCATCGCGCCGTTCCCCGCCGACCGCGGCTGGGACCTCTCGACGCTGCGCACCGAGGACAGCGGGGGCACCGGGGACTCGCCCTACACCCACGCGGGCGGATTCCTCGACGGCGTTGCCGAGTTCGACCCCGGCTTCTTCGGAATCTCCCCGCGCGAGGCCCTCGCCATGGACCCGCAGCAGCGGCTCACGCTGGAGCTGTCCTGGGAGGCCCTGGAGCGGGCCGGCATCGACCCGAGCGGCCTTCGCGGCACCCGCACCGGTGTCTTCACCGGCGTGATGTACCACGACTACCCGGGCAGCGACGGCAACGGCAGCGTCGTGGCCGGCCGCGTCTCGTACAAGCTCGGCCTGGAGGGCCCGGCCGTCGCCGTCGACACCGCCTGCTCCTCCTCCCTGGTCGCCCTGCACCTGGCCGCCCAGGCGCTGCGCCAGGGCGACTGCTCGCTCGCGATCACCGGCGGCGTGACGGTCATGGCCACGCCGGGCGTGTTCGCCGAGTTCGGCCGCCAGGGCGCACTCGCCCCCGACGGGCGGTGCAAGTCGTTCGCTTCCGCCGCCGACGGCACGGGCTTCGCCGAGGGCGCGGGCTTCCTGGTCGTCGAGCGGCTGTCGGACGCCCTGCGCAACGGGCACCCGGTGCTGGCGCTCGTGCGCGGCAGTGCCGTCAACCAGGACGGCGCGTCGAACGGCCTGACGGCGCCGAACGGGCCGTCGCAGCAGCGGGTGATCCGCCAGGCGCTCGCCAACGCCCGCCTCGGCGCCGACCAGGTCGACGTGGTCGAGGCGCACGGCACGGGCACGACGCTGGGCGACCCGATCGAGGCCCAGGCGCTCCTCGCGACGTACGGGCAGGACCGGGAACAGCCGCTGCTGCTGGGTTCGATCAAGTCGAACATCGGGCACACCCAGGCCGCGGCCGGTGTCGCCGGCGTGATCAAGATGGTGCTCGCGATGCACAACGGCGAGCTGCCGTCGACGCTGCACGTCGACGAACCGAGCGTGAACGTGGACTGGTCGGAGGGGGCCGTCCGGCTCCTGACCGAGCCCCGGCCGTGGGCCCCGTGCGACCGTCCGCGCCGCGCGGGCGTCTCCTCCTTCGGGATCAGCGGCACCAACGCCCACGTGATCATCGAGGAGGCCCCGGCAGTGGCGCCGTCCACGGAGGTGCCGGAGGTCGAACCGGGGGTCGTGCCGTGGCTGCTGTCCGCCGCGACCCCGGAGGCGCTGCGCGCGCAGGCCGAGCGGCTCATCGCGGCCGTGGACGACGCCCGCCCGGCGGACGTCGCGTACTCGCTCGCGACGACCCGCGCCGCGCTCGAACACCGCGCGGCCGTGGTCGGCGACGGGACCGGGCAACTCCTGGCCGGCCTCCGGGCGGTGGCGGACGGCGAAGCGCCGACCGGCGTCGCCACGAGCGGCCGGGCGGCCTTCCTCTTCTCGGGGCAGGGGTCGCAGCGGCTGGGGATGGGGCGGGAGTTGTACGACCGCTTCCCGGTGTTCGCCCGGGCCTTCGACGAGGTGTGCGAGGCGCTGGAGATTCCCGTTCGGGATGTGGTGTGGGGGTCGGACGAGGAGCTGCTGAACCGGACGGAGTATGCGCAGGCGGGGCTGTTCGCGGTCGAGGTGGCGCTGTACCGTCTCATCGAATCGCTGGGCGTCCGAGCCGAGTTCGTGGCGGGGCACTCGATCGGTGAGGTGGCTGCGGCGTACGTGGCGGGGGTGTTCTCGCTGGCTGACGCGTGTGCGCTGGTGAGTGCTCGTGGCCGTCTGATGCAGGCGCTGCCCTCGGGTGGTGCGATGCTGGCGGTGCAAGCGACGGAGGACGAAGTCCTGCCGTTGCTGGGTGAGTTCGTGTCGATCGCCGCCGTCAACGGCCCGACCTCCGTCGTCGTTTCCGGCACGGAGGAGGCTGTCGCGGAGATCGAGGCGCACTTCGCCGATCGCAAGACGACGCGGCTGCGGGTCTCGCACGCGTTCCACTCGCCGCTGATGGACCCGATGCTGGCGGACTTCCGTTCCGTTCTCGACGGGCTGAGCTACAGCGTTCCGTCGATCCCGGTGATCTCCAACCTGACCGGCGGACTGGCCGAAGACCTCCAGGAGCCCGAGTACTGGGTGCGCCATGTCCGCGAGGCCGTCCGTTTCGCCGACGGCATCCGGACCCTCCACGAGGCCGGCGTCCGCCGCTACCTCGAACTCGGCCCCGACGCCGTCCTCACCGCCCTCACCGCGGGCGCGCTGCCCGACGGCGAGGCCGAAGCCGTCCCGGCGCTGCGCCGCGGTCGCGACGAGGAGCGGACCGTCGTCGAGGCGCTGGCGCGCCTGCACGTGCTCGGCGTCCCGGTGGACTGGTCCGCCTTCCACGCCGGGACGGGCGCCCGCCGGGTCGCCCTGCCGACGTACGCGTTCCAGCACCGCCGCTTCTGGACGGACGCCCCGGCGTTCTTCCCGACGGCCGAGTCCGCCGGGCTCCGCGATGCCGACCACCCGCTGCTCACCGGCTCGCTCGAACTGGCCGGGACCGCCGGGCTGGTGTTCACCGGCCGGCTGTCGGCCCGGTCGCACGGGTGGCTCGCGGACCACGTCGTCATGGGTTCCGTCCTGGTGCCGGGCACGGCACTGGTCGAACTGGCCGTGCGGGCCGGGGACGAGGCCGGCTGCGACCTGGTCGAGGAACTGACCATGGCCGCGCCGCTGGTCCTGCCCGAGGACGGCTCCGTCCGGATCCAGGTGCGCCTGGCCGAGCCGGACGACTCCGGGCGCCGCGCGGTCGGCATCCACTCCACGGCGGACACCGGCCCGGAGCCGGTCTGGACGCTGCACGCGAGCGGTGTGCTGGGCTCGGGCGCGGTGCCGGTGGCGTTCGACGCGTCGGTGTGGCCGCCGGCCGGTGCCGAGGCGGTCGACGCGGCCGGACTGTACGAGGGCCTCGCGGAGGCCGGGTTCGAGTACGGCGCCGCGTTCCGGGGCCTCCGGGCCGCCTGGCGGCGCGGGGACGAGCTCTTCGCGGAGGTCGCCCTGCCCGAGGGCACCGACGGCAGCGGCTTCGGCCTGCACCCCGCCCTGTTCGACGCCTGCCTCCACGGCTTCGCCCTGGCGGGGTCCGGCGAGGGCGGCGGCGTGCCGTTCGTGTGGGAGGACGTGGCGCTGCACGCGACCGGTGCTTCGGCGGTGCGGGTGCGGCTGACGCGGTCGGCGTCCGGTGCCCTGGCGCTCGCCGTGGCCGACGCCGACGGCAGGCCGGTGGCCTCGGTCGGCGCGCTGACGGTGCGCCCGATCGCCGCCGAGCAGCTCGCGACCGGGACGCGGGTGGGTCGGGACTCGCTGTTCCGGGTGGACTGGGTGCCTGTGAAGGCGGGCGCTGCTCCGGTGTTCGTGGCGGTCGGGTCGTTGGCGGAGGTGCCGGAGGATGTGCCGCCGGTGGTCGTGATCGAGGCGGCTGCCGGTGAGGTGCACGCGCGGACGGCGCGGGTGCTGGAGCTGGTGCAGGGCTGGCTGGCGGAGGAGCGTTTCGCGGGCTCGCGTCTGGTGTTCGTGACGCGTGGTGTGGTGGCGGGTGAGGACCTGCCGGGCGCAGCGCTGTGGGGTCTGGTGCGGTCGGCGGTGTCGGAGGAGCCGGGCCGGTTCGGTCTGGTGGATCTGGCGGGGGACGAGGTGCTTCTGCCGGACGCTCTGGGCGTGGACGAGCCGCAGCTTCTGGTCCGTGACGGTGAGGTCCTGGCTGCGCGCCTGGTGCGTACGGAAGCAGCGGCCGAAACGGCGGTGGCGTGGCCGAGTGAGGGCACGGTCCTGATCACCGGTGGTACCGGCGGTCTCGGGAAGCTTATGGCTCGGCACTTGGCGGCCGAGCACGGCGTGCGTGACCTGCTGTTGGTGAGCCGTCGGGGTGCGGAGGCCGAGGGCGTCGAGGAGTTGCTGGCGGAGCTGGGTGCGGGGGCGAGGGTCGAGGCCTGTGACGTGGCCGACGAGGCCGCTGTCGTGGACCTGTTCGCCCGGCACGACATCCGTGCGGTCGTTCACACCGCCGGTGTGCTCGACGACGGCGTGATCGGCTCGCTCACCCCCTCGCGGCTCTCGGCTGTCCTGCGCCCGAAGGCGGACGCGGCGTGGAACCTGCACCGGGCCGCCGGGAACGTCGAGGCGTTCGTCCTGTTCTCGTCGATGGCCGGTACGTTCGGCAATGCGGGCCAGGCCGCCTACGCGGCGGGCAACGCCTACCTGGACGCCCTGGCGGTCCACCGCCGCGCCCTCGGCCTGCCGGCCGTCTCGCTCGCCTGGGGCCCGTGGTCGGACGTGGCCGGCATGACCGGCACGCTCACCGACGCCGAGCGGGAGCGGATGACCCGCGCCGGCGTGCCGCCGCTCGACCCGGAGCACGGGCTGGCGCTGTTCGACGCGGTCGCCACCGGCGCCGAGCCGGCCGTCCTGCCCGTCCGGCTCGACCTGCCCGCCCTGCGGGACCGGGGCGACGTCCCCACCCTCCTGCGCGGCCTGGTCCGGGCCCCGGCGCGCCGGGCGGCCACGGCCCCCGCCGCGGTCGACCTGACCCGGCGGCTGTCGGGCCTGGGCGCCGACGCGCGACGCGAGGCCGTCCTGGAGCTGGTGCGCGACCAGATCGCGCTCGTGCTCGGCCACGAGGGCCGGTCGACGGTGGATCCGTCGCGGGCCTTCCAGGACCTCGGCTTCGACTCGCTGACGGCGGTCGAACTGCGCAACCGGCTGCGGACCGTGACCGGTCTCCAGCTGCCGGCCACCGTCGTGTTCGACTACCCGACCGCCCACGCGATCGCCGGCTTCCTGCTGGAGGGCCTGTTCGGCGCCTCGGAGGCGGCGGAACCGCTGCCGGCGGCCGTGCCCGTCCCGTCCGACGATCCGATCGTGCTCGTCGGGATGGCCTGCCGCTATCCGGGCGGCGTGGCGTCGCCGGAGGACCTGTGGCGGCTGGTGGCCGACGGCGTGGACGCGGTGTCGGAGTTCCCGGCCGACCGCGGCTGGGACGTCGAGACGCTGTACGACCCGGACCCGGACCACAGCGGCACGTCCTACACCCGGGCGGGCGGGTTCCTGCGGGAGGCGGCGGCGTTCGACGCGGCGTTCTTCGGGATGAGCCCGCGCGAGGCGCTGGCGACGGACGCGCAGCAGCGTCTGCTGCTGGAAACCTCCTGGGAGGCGTTCGAGCGGGCGGGCATCGACCCGGTGTCCCTGCGCGGCAGCCGGACGGGCGTCTTCGCGGGCGTCATGTACGCCGACTACGCGAACCTGCTCGGCGGCGGTGAGTTCGAGGGCCACCAGGGCAGCGGCAGCGCGGGCAGCGTGGCCTCGGGCCGGGTGTCCTACACCCTCGGCCTGGAGGGCCCGGCGGTGACGGTCGACACGGCCTGCTCGTCGTCCCTCGTCGCGATGCACCTGGCCGCGCAGGCCCTGCGCAGCGGCGAGTGCACGCTTGCCCTGGCCGGCGGCGTGACGGTGATGTCCACCCCGGCGACGTTCGTCGAGTTCTCCCGGCAGCGCGGCCTCGCCGCCGACGGCCGCAGCAAGGCCTTCGCCGAGGCGGCGGACGGCGTGGGCTGGGGCGAGGGCATCGGCATGGTGGTGCTGGAGCGCCTGTCGGACGCCCGCCGCAACGGGCACCGCGTGCTCGCGGTGCTGCGGGGGAGCGCCGTCAACCAGGACGGTGCGTCGAACGGCCTCACCGCTCCCAACGGTCCGTCGCAGCAGCGCGTGATCCGGCAGGCGCTGGCGAGCGCCGGGCTGTCGACCGCCGACGTCGACGCCGTCGAGGCGCACGGCACGGGCACGACACTCGGTGACCCGATCGAGGCCCAGGCGCTGCTGGCCACCTACGGTCAGGACCGCGAAGTCCCGCTGCTGCTCGGCTCGATCAAGTCGAACATCGGCCACTCCCAGGCCGCGGCCGGCGTCGCCGGCGTGATCAAGATGGTGCTCGCGATGCAGAACGGCGTGCTCCCGCAATCCCTGCACATCGACCGGCCCTCCACCCACGTCGACTGGACGGCCGGCGCCGTCGAACTGCTCACCGAGCGCACCGACTGGCCGGCCACCGGCCACCCGCGCCGGGCGGGCGTGTCGTCCTTCGGGATCAGCGGCACCAACGCCCACGTGATTCTGGAACTGCCCGAGTCGGCGGAGCAGGACAAGGGGGCAGCACCCGGTCTCGTGCCGTGGGTGGTGTCCGCCAAGTCGGAGGCGGCGCTGGACGCACAGCTCGCACGGCTCACGGATGCCGAGGAACTGCCTTCGGCGGATGTGGCGTTCACGCTGGCCGGGCGGTCGGCGCTGCCGCACCGCACGGTGCTCGTCGACGGCGTGGAGGTGGCCCGGGGGGTCGCGGGCGACGGCAAGAGCGCGTTCCTGTTCTCTGGACAGGGCTCGCAACGGCTGGGCATGGGGCGGGAGTTGTACGAGCGCTTCCCGGTGTTCGCCCGGGCCTTCGACGAGGTGTGCGAGGCGCTGGAGATTCCCGTTCGGGATGTGGTGTGGGGGTCGGATGAGGAGCTGCTGAACCGGACGGAGTATGCCCAGGCGGGGCTGTTCGCCGTCGAGGTGGCGCTCTACCGGCTCGTCGAATCCCTCGGCCTGCGGGCCGAGTTCTTGGCCGGGCACTCGATCGGCGAGGTGGCCGCGGCGCATGTGGCCGGGGTGTTCGGCCTGGCCGATGCCTGCGCCCTGGTGACCGCGCGTGGCCGTCTGATGCAGGCGCTGCCGTCCGGTGGCGCGATGCTGGCCGTACAGGCGACGGAGGACGAAGTCCTGCCACTGCTGGGTGACGTGGTGTCGATCGCCGCCGTCAACGGCCCGCGCTCGATCGTCGTCTCGGGAGCGGAGGGCGCCGTCGCGGCAATCGAGGAGCACTTCGCCGACCGCCGGACCACGCGCCTGCGCGTGTCCCACGCCTTCCACTCGCCGCTGATGGACCCGATGCTGGAGGACTTCCGCGAAGCCCTCAACGGGCTGACGTACAACGCTCCTTCGATCCCGGTCGTGTCCAACCTGACCGGCGGACTGGCCGAAGGCCTCCAGGAGCCCGAGTACTGGGTGCGCCACGTCCGCGAGGCCGTCCGTTTCGCCGACGGCATCCGGACCCTCCACGAGGCCGGCGTCCGCCGCTACCTCGAACTCGGCCCCGACGCCGTCCTTACCGCCCTCACGGCAGGCGCGTTGCCCGAGGACGCCGACACCGTGGCCACCCCCGCGCTCCGCAAGGACCGCCCCGAGGAGGCGAACCTCGTCCAGGCCCTCGCGAGCCTGCACGTCCACGGCGCGAAGGTCGAGTGGCGCGCGCTGCTCGCCGGAGCCGGCCGCCACCTCGCCGAACTCCCGACCTACCCGTTCGAGCACCGCGACTACTGGCCGAGCGGCCTGCCCGCCGGCCGCGGCGCCGAGTCCGCCGGGCTCAGGAACGCCGAACACCCGCTGCTCACCGGCTCGCTGGAGCTGGCGGACAGCGACGGCCTCCTGTTCACCGGTCGCCTGTCGGCGCGGTCCCACCCGTGGGCGGCGGACCACGTCGTCATGGGCTCGGTCCTGGTGCCGGGCACGGCCCTGGTCGAGCTGGCCGTGCGCGCCGGTGACGAGGTCGGGTGCGACGTCGTCGAGGAACTGACGCTCGCCGCGCCGCTGGTCCTCCCGGGGACGGGAGCCGTTCAGCTCCAGGTGGCCGTCGGCGCGCCCGACGACGCGGGCCGCCGGTCCGTGAGCGTGCACTCGCGGCCCGGCTCGGGCGGCCTGCACCCGTGGACCCTGCACGCCAGCGGCGTGCTCGGGACGGGCGCGGCACCGGCGGCGTTCGACACCTCGGTGTGGCCGCCGGCCGACGCCGAGCAGGTCGACCTGACCGGCCTCTACGACGGCCTGGCGGAGGCCGGGTTCGGGTACGGCCCGGCGTTCCAGGGCCTCCGGACGGTCTGGCGCCGGGGTGACGAGCTCTTCGCGGACGTCGCCCTGCCCGAGGGCGTCGAGGGCGGCGCCTACGGCCTGCACCCGGCCCTGTTCGACGCCTGCCTGCACACGCTCGCCGTGGGCGCCGGTCTTGGGCAGAGTGGTGCCGGGCAAGGCGGCGCCGGGGTGCCGTTCGCGTGGGAGGAGGTCGCGCTGCACGCCTCCGGGGCGTCCGTGCTCCGGGTCCGGCTGACGCCGTCGGCGTCCGGCGGGCTGGCGCTCGCCGCGGCCGACACGGAAGGCCGGCCGGTGGCGTCGGTCGGCTCGCTCACCGTCCGGCCGATCGCCGCCGAACAGCTCGGCGCGGCAGCCCGCCCGGCGGGCCACGACGCGCTGTTCCGCCTCGACTGGGTGCCGGTGCAGATGCCCGCCGACGCGGACGTGGCGTTCGTAGCCGTCGAGCCGACCGCGCAGGCGCTGACCGAACTCGCCGCGACGTCCGACGTGCCGCCGGTGGTCCTGGCCGAACTCCCCTCCGGCGGCGCCGAGTCGGTGCACCTCACGGTGACCGCCGTCCTGGAGCTGGTCCAGACGTGGCTCGCGCAGGACGCGTTCGCCGCCTCGCGGCTGGTGTTCGTCACGCGGGGCGCGGTGTCCGGCACCGACCTCGCCGGTGCGGCGGCCTGGGGCCTCGTCCGCTCGGCGGCCTCGGAGGAGCCCGGCCGGTTCGGCCTGCTCGACCTGGCCACCGCCGAGACGCGGCTCCTGTCCGCCGCCCTCGCCGTCGACGAACCGCAACTCCTGCTGCGCGACCGAGAATTGTCCGCGGCCCGCCTCGCACCGGCGGAGCTCGCGGCCGAGGCCCCGAGCTGGCCCACCGAGGGCGCGGTGTTGATCACCGGTGGCACCGGCGGCCTGGGCCGCCTGGTGGCCCGGCACCTGGTCGCCGAGCACGGCGTGCGCAGCCTGCTCCTCGTCAGCCGCAGCGGCGCCGCGGCCGACGGCGTGGCCGAACTGGTCGCCGAACTGGCCGACCTCGGCGCCGAGACGGCCGTCGAGGCCTGCGACGTCGCCGACGGGCCCGCCGTCACCGGCCTGTTCGCCCGCCACGACGTCCGCGCGGTGGTGCACACCGCCGGCGTCCTGGACGACGGGACGATCGGCTCGCTCACGCCCGAGCGCATCGGCGCCGTCCTGCGCCCGAAGGCGGACGCCGCGTGGAACCTCCACCGGGCCGCCGAGGGCGTCGAGGCCTTCGTCCTGTTCTCCTCGGCGGCGGGAACGCTCGGCAACCCCGGCCAGGGCAACTACGCGGCCGCCAACGCGTTCCTGGACGCCCTCGCCCGCCACCGCCACTCCCTCGGCCTGCCCGCCGTCTCCCTGGCGTGGGGCCCGTGGACCGGAACCGGCGGCATGACCGGCACCCTCACCGAGGCCGAGGCCGAACGACTGGCCCGGGCCGGCATGCCGCCGCTCACGCCGGACCTCGGCCTCGCCCTGTTCGACGCGACCACGGCCGGCACGGCACCCGCCGTCCTGCCGCTGCGCCTCGACCCGGCCGCCCTGAGCCGGCGCGGCGAGGTTCCGCCGCTCCTGCGGGGCCTGGTACGGGTGCCGGTGCGGCGCGGCGCGGCCGCGGGCGCGGACGGCGGGACGGGCGGCGGCGCCGAGTTCGTGCGGCGGCTGTCCGAACTGCCGGGCGCCGAACGGCGCGAGGCGCTGCTGGAGGCGGTCCGCCGCCAGGTGGCCGCGGTCCTCGGCCACACCGACGCCTCCGGGGTGGACCCGCAGCGGGCCTTCCAGGACCTCGGCCTCGACTCCCTGACGGCGGTCGAACTGCGCAACCGCCTGGGCGCGTTGGTGGCCCTGCGGCTGCCTGCCACCCTGGTCTTCGACCACCCGACGGTGGCGGAACTGGCCGACCACCTCTTCGACCGCCTCGGCCTGCGGCCCGAACCCACCGAGGGCCCGGCCGCCCTGCTGGCCGAACTCGACCGCCTGGAGCAGGCGTTCGGCACGACGGAGGTCGACGTCTCCGACGACGAGCTGTTCGCCCAGGTCACCGCCCGCCTGGAGGTCCTGCGCACGAAGTGGCTCGCCTCCCGTACCGCCGCTTCCGAAGCCGACGCCTTCGACTTCGACTCGGCGTCGGACGACGAGATGTTCGACCTCCTGGACAACGAACTGGGCCTCTCCGACTGACCCCGGCCCGCCCGCACCCACCCCCGCGACGTCGCGGGTGGGTGCGGTCCGCGCGCTTCGCCGACCGCAAGCCGACCACTACGCGAGCCGTGAGGCTCTGATCGAGCTCATGCGAGTGAGCCCGAGGGCACGCAGATGATGTTTCGGAGGCAGGCGAACGGCCGGTACTCCAGACCGACCGTCGGTTCCCGAGCGTCCAACCACCGTGCCGGACAAGAGATTTGAACGCTCACCTAGCCACCGCGGCCCCACAGTTGGCGGTAGCGTGCGGCGGTGGGTGCCGTGCGGTGGGGCCGGGAGGCTACGGATGGGGACGACGATGCTCGGGGATCTGCTCGACGAGGCCGTGCTGATACTTGAGAAGGGCGCGGTGGGGCCGGACGCGCGGCGGGAGGCGGAGGAGCTGGCCGCGCGGGTGCTCGGGGTGGAGCCGGGCGGGCTGGATCCGCGGCGGGAGCTCGACGGGAGATCGGTGCGGCGGTTGCGGGATCTGGTCGGCCGGAGAGCCGACGGCGTGCCGCTCGGCCACCTGACCGGGCGGGCCGTGTTCGGGGGGCTGGAACTCCTCGTCGGGCCGGGGGTGTTCGTGCCGCGGGTGCACAGCGAGCTCGTGCTCGCGGCGGGCCTGGAGGCCGTCGCGGGGACGCAGGCGCCGACGGTGGTCGACCTGTGCGCCGGCTCCGGCGCGATCGGGCTGGCCCTCGCCCACGCGCGGCCGGACGCCCGGGTGCACGCGGTCGAGTTCGATCCGGTCGCCGCGGACTTCGCCCGCCGCAACGCGGCCCGTCGGGCCGCGCTCGGGGACACCGGGGTGACCGTCCACGAGGGCCCGGCGGACCGGGCGGGCGCGCTCACCGGCCTGGCGGCCGGGGCCGACCTGGTGCTCGCGAACCCGCCGTTCATGCCGGACACGGCCGACGTGCCGGACGAATTCGGCCGCTACCAGCCCCGCCAGGCCGTGTTCGGCGGCGCCGACGGCCTGCGGGTCGTGCGGCAGGTGGTGGAGGCGGCGGCCGGGATGCTGCGGCCGGGCGGCGCGCTGGTGGTCGAGCACGGGCACCTGCACGGCGCGACGGTGCCGGCGCTGCTGCGGGAGTCCGGCCGCTTCGCCGAGGTGACGTGCCGCCCGGACCAGGACGGCTGGCCGCTGTACTCCTCGGCCGTCCGCACCGAGGCCTGAGAACGCCAACGGCCGTTCCCCTCCCGCACTGTGCGCGCACAGTGCGGGAGGCGCCCCGGTCTCTTTCGGCTGCAAGATCTGATACGTTCGCAGGCATGTTCCTCCTCTGTGCGTAGAAGCCGCCGTCGCTGCGTCCCGTCCGGGCGCGGCCTTTTGCTGCCCACGCACACGTCTTCGCGCATTCCCGAGGAACACGTTCATGTCTTCGCCTCTCACGGCACGGTCGTACGCGGCCGTGCTGCGGATCCCCTACGCCCGCCGCACGTTCGGCGCGGCGCTGCTGGGCCGCCTTTCGTACGGAATGGTCTCTCTCGCACTGGTCCTGGCGGTCCGACGGGCCACCGACTCCTACGCCGCGGCCGGCGGCGTCATGGCCGTGTTCGGCCTCACCAGTGTCTTTCTCTCTCCAGCCCGCGCTGCCCTGGTGGACCGGTACGGACCGCGCCGCGTGCTGCCGGTCATGGCCGCCGGCTACGCGGCGCTGTTGACCGCGCTGGCGCTGGCGACCGCGTGCTCGGGCGCGTCGGCGGTCGTGCTGGGCGTCCTCGCCGGCGCCGCGGGCGCCGCCACACCGCCGCTCGGGCCGGTGATGCGGTCGCTGTGGAGCACCCTGCTTCCCGATCGGGGGTTGCTGCAGCGCGCGTACAGCCTGGACGGGGTGGCCGAGGAGCTCCTGTTCGTCACCGGACCCCTGCTGGTGGGTGTGCTGGTGAAGGTGGCCGTGCCGTCGGTGGGTCTCGCGGTGAGCGCCGCCCTCGCGTTGACGGGAGCACTCGCGCTGGCCACCTCCCCGGCGGCCGGCGGCTGGGCCGCTGCGGGGAAGACCGAGGACGGCGGAACGCCCGCCCGGTCGGCCGGCCGTCCCGGCCTGGGCCAGGCGATCGCCGTCGCGGCGGGTGTGGGGATGGCGCTGGGAGCCCTGGACCTCCTGGTGATCGCGGTCGCCGACGCACGGCACGTCCCGGACGCGGTGCCGTGGGTCCTGGCGGCGCTGTCGGCGGGCAGTGCCGTCGGCGGTCTCGTCTACGGCGCCGTCCCGTGGCGCAGCTCCAGCAGGCTCCGGCTGTCGGTGCTCGCGGTCGCGCTGGGGCTCGTCCTGGCGGCGACCGGTCTGTCGCCCCACCCCTACGTGCTCATCGTCGGTGCGGCACTGGGCGGGCTCTTCGTGGCCCCGGCCGTCACGACGGCGTATCTGATCGCCGACGAGTGCGCCCGCCCGGGCGCGCGCACCAAGGCGGGCGCATGGGTGAACACGGCCCTCAACGCCGGCTCGTCGTCGGCGACGGCCGGCGCCGGGCTGCTGGTGGGGCGCCTGCCCCTGCCCGTGTGCTTCGCCCTGGCCGCGGCCCCTGTCGTCCTGTCCGCCGCGACCGGGCTGCGCGGCCGCCGCCGCTCCGCGCTCCCGGCCCCGCTCGACGGGGAGCCGACGGAAGGCCCTGACGCCGAGCAGCAGCGCCACAGTTACGACGTGGGGCGCTTTTTTGCACTTCACTCAATGAAGCGATGCGGCGGGCCGGGCCGGCGGCGAATGTTCTCTCACCGGTGATCACCTGGGTTCCGATGCAACACGGTGTCCGTCAGGTGCACTCGCGCCGCGCAAGGCGGTCCACCGGATCAGAGCCCACTGGGAGGGCGAATCCGCAGATTGATCACCATCGAACGCGCGGGGGCTTCAAGGTGCTGCGATGGTAAGAGGGTTGTACAGGTCAACCATCGTGCGCACTGGGAGCGGCAACCAATCGCCTGTCGACTGGTCGCTTCGGGATAGCAGTTCGAGTACGTCGGTCGCAGTCGGACGGCGGCTGGGATCGTGGTCGAGGCACCGGGTGATGACACCGACAAACCGAGAGGGTAACAAGCTGAGAGCAGATTCCAGGGATTCGCCGTCCGGGAGCGGCGCGGCTCCTGCGGCATGGCACAACACCATGCCGAAGGCGTAGAGATCCGTGGCATGTGTGATCGGCGCGCCTGTGAGCTGTTCCGGAGCGAGGAACCCCTGCGTGCCGAGGACATAGTTGGTACTGGTGAGTCCGATGCTGTCGAGGGCGCGAGCGATGCCGAAGTCGATGATGCGGGGTCCTGAGCCGGAGATGATGACGTTGCTTGGCTTGAGGTCGCGGTGGACAATGCCGCGGGCGTGGATGCGCTCAAGCGCTTCGGCGACGCCGACAGCGAGGGTGTGCAGGGTCCTCGGGGGCAGGGCCCCTTGCTGGCTGAGGACCTCGTGCAGTGATGGGCCGGGGATGTACTCGGTGGCCAGCCAGGGCGGGTCGCCGTGGGGATCGGCGTCGACCACTGACGCGGTGTGGAACCCACCGACGAGGCCTGCGGCTTCGATCTCGCGGGCGAAGCGTTTCCGGAAGGTCGTATCCTCGGAGAGCTCCCGCCGGATGACCTTTACTGCGACCAGGCGCTGCCCCGGCGACTGGCCGAGGTAGACCGTGCCCATTCCGCCTTGCCCCAGTACCGCCGTCAGCCGGTAGCGGCCGATACGGCGAGGATCATCCTGCCGCAGCGGACGGTGCCCGGGGGCGATGCCCGACCGCACGAGCGATTGCGGCGTACCAGGCGCCACCCCATCACCATGTGTCGGGGCGACGGGACCCCTGTACCGGTCAGCGTGAGCCTGCTGCGGTGTCGGATCCTGGATGAGCGTAGGCAGTGCGCCCATCTTGCACTCGACTCGGTGGACCCGGATACCCCAGCGGGCGGTGTCCCGATCAAGCGCAGCGAGCAGGTCTATGGTGATCTCCTCTCGGGAGTTCAGGGCCCGTTCGAGGTCCATGCCGTCGATGGTGCGGCGCATCGTGGCGACCGTGAGCTGCTCGATTGCCTGGACGTAGCTGGTCACGCCGTAGGTGGCGGCCCTTGCATCGGACACCTGGTAGGAGACAAAGATGTCGATGTCGACGCGTCGATTGTCCTGCGTGACCACCTGCTGCTGCGGAACCGCCATGACCTGTTCACGCAGGTCGACCCGGAAGCGAACTTTGTCGATGATCGGGATGACGAAGTTCAGACCGGGGTCTAGCGTGCGGGTGTAGCGCCCAAAGCGCTCCACGATGGCGGCGCTGGCCTCCCGAACGATGTAAACCGTTTTGAACAACGTCCTGATGACGAGCGCCACCAAGATGATCAGAACGATGAGGACCGGCTCCACAGCGGCTCTCCCCCTCCTCCAGGTTCCCTGCCCTGACGCCAGCTCGCGCCGGGCAGCAGTCTTCCAGATCTACCCCATGATGTGATTGTCTTCACGAACATGAACTGGCCAGTGGGCAAAGCGCTTTGCGGCGAACGTGGCTATGCCGGCATTCAAACTGTCTTCGGTGGGGATGGGGTTGTTCGTGGCGCGGGAATGCCCAGGTCGATGACGGGCCTGCGAGTGAATCGCTCCGTTTCGTCCCTAATCGAGCGGAGGAGCGCAAGGGTGAGGTCCAGACCTTCGATCTCGCCGAACCAGCCTTCGGCCTCCGCGCGTTCGCGGCGGGTGAGGAGGTCGGTTTCGAGCTCGTTCAGCCGGCCGAGCATCTTGGGGTTGACGTTGAGCATCGGGCAGCGGATGCAGGCGTGTTCGTGCTGGCAGGGGGTGCCATAGGGACGGGCGCAGGAGCCGAGCTCGACCTTGCGCTTGTCGAAGTGCTCCTCGAACTCCTCCCACTCGGCGGTCGTGGCCTCGCGGTACTCCTCGGCGGGCCTGACCTCGCGCCGCTCGGCGAGGTAGGCCATGTAGTGGCGCACGACGTCCTCGTCGAACACGGCGACGTAGCCGCGGGTGGTCTGGAGATTCAGGTGGCTGATCAAGGCGGGCCGTGCAGGCGGGTCGCCGCGCGAAAGCGTTCCAGAACCACCGGGGACCCACCCACGGAAGCGGCTCCCCGTGCAGCTCGTAGTCGGCGGGCACCCGGGGTCGTCAGCGCCGCCCGCCGAACTGCCAGGCGTGCACCTCGATGTGGGCGTACCGGTCCGGGGTCAGGACGGCGCGTGCCGTCTCCCGGTCCGGCGCGCGGAGCAGCGCCGCCGTGCCGAGCCAGGTGGCTCCGTCGTCGGACAGCAGCGGCCCGTAGGCGATCAGTTCGTCCCGGTCGGCCGGGACGGCGAGGTCGGCCGCCTCGCCCGTGCCGAGGCCGAGCACCAGGTACCGGTTGCCGCCGGTCCGGCCGCCCGGGAAGTCCCACATGGTGCGGCCGAGCAGGTTGCGCCACCGCCGCAGCAGCACGTCCCGGTAGACGCCGGCCTGGTAGCCCGGCTCCTCGAAGGCGAACGCACGGGCGGCGGCGGGGCCGGGCAGGTCGACGATGTGCAGGCTGCCGGTCGGCGCGCCGTCGTCGTCGAGGGTCGGGCCGCGGGCGATCATCTCCTCCGCGAACCGGTCCATGTAGGACCAGTGGTCTTCCAGCAGTTCGTGGCGCAGCGGCAGGGAACCGGTCCGGTCGCGGTGGTAGCAGAGGAATTCCATGACCGTATGGTCCCGCATGCGGGTGCGCAGGAAGTCGGCCCGGTGGACTTCCTGCGCACGGCGCTGGGCTCAGTACTGCTACAACGGCTCCTGGGCCAGGTTGTCGGTGATGCGCTGGAGCACGGCGACCGCAGCCGCGTACTCCTCCTCCGTGATGTCGCCGAGGAACTCCGCCCGCACCCGGTCCATGTGTTCCTTTGCCGTCGTCAGGCCCTCACGGCCCTGTTCCGTGAGGGTCAGCCGGTCGTCCGTGCCGATGCCGAGCCAGCCCCGGTGCACGAGGGCGTCCACGGCGTGGACGATCACCTCGGGGCCCATGCCGTAGGGCACGGCCACGGCGCGGATCTCCTCCCTGGCGAGGCCCTGCTCGGCCCGGACGATGTTGTTGAGCGCCCACCACTGGGGCTGGGTCACGTCGATGCGTGCGAGGGCCGCCTGCGAGTGTCGCAGGATCGCCTCGGTGGCGCCCCGGGCGACCAGGGCGATGGGCCGTTGGCCGAGGGCGGTGGTGCCGTTCTTCGGGGTGTTTGCGGTCGTCATGATCGCCAAGCTAGGACCTCAAGCGCGGTTGAGGTCAAGGGCGTGGCACGGCCGCCACGAGGTACCCGGCACCGACGGGCTGTGCGGCGCGGATCGAGGAGGTGCTGGTGGACGGCGACCGCGGCGAATCGTGCTGACGCACTGGCACGGGGCCCACACCGGCTCGGGCGTCGGCCGGACCATGCCGGGCGTCTTCGACACCGACCGCGTCCGAGCGATCCGGTCACTGCGTCGGCTTGCTGAGCGGGAGGTCGAAACGGCGGCCTTCGAGTTTGGCGACCCGATCGCCCAAGGCGCGGTTTTCGCTCTGCGGGAAGCGGCAGCCGCAACCGCGCTTTGACGTTCGTGTCCTGCTCTGCCCAAGCCCGCCGGCTGTCGCCGGATCACGAGGTGCCGGTGCGTGGGAAGTCGGGCGGGTCGACTTCCTGTGAGTGTGCTCGGGTCGGGGCGCGGAGTGGCGGGGTTGGTGCCGCCGGATCACGGAATGCCGGTGCGCAGGAAGTCGGCCATTCCGACTTCCTGCGCACCGGCTGCGCTGCTCAGCGTGGGGTGAGAGGCCTGCGGAAGCCCGTCACCGCCAGCCAGGCGCCGAGCGCCGCCACGGCGGTGCCGAGCAGCAGGGCCGGCACCGCCGTGCCCGTCCCCGGGAGGCCGAGGGCGAGGGCGCGCGTCGAATCGATGGCGTACGTCAGGGGGTTGACGTGGGCGACGGCGGCGAGCCAGTCCGGGAGGTCGGCGGTCGGGACGTAGGCGCTGGAGGCGAACATCAGGGGGAGAACGGCGATGATCGCGAGGTTCTGGATCGGCTCGGCGCGGCGCAGCCAGGCCGCCGCCGCGATGAACAGCCAGCCGAGCGCCCAGCTCATGAACAGCGTCAGCCCGATCGAGGCGGCGACCGCGCCGGCCCCGCCGCGCGGGTGGTAGCCGAGGACGAGGGTGCCGAGCGCCAGGATGATCACGGCCTGGACGGCGGCGCGCACGAGCGTGGTGAGGCTGCGCGCGACGAGCAGCGAGCTCGGGGCGACGGGCAGGCAGCGCAGGCGGGCGACGATGCCGTTCTGGAGGTCCTCGACGAGGCCGACCCCGGACTGGACGGCGGACTGCACCGCGTTGTCGACGAGGACGGCGGGCAGGACGAAGTCCAGGTAGGTGACGTCCGGCGGGAAGTGCGGGGGGAGCCCCATGCGGCTGAACACCTGGGAGAGCACCACGAGCGTGATGACGGGCTGGAGCAGGCCGAAGAGCAGGACCGCCGGGTCGGTCACGAGCGCGCGCAGCGACCGGCCGGTGAGGATGCGGACCTGGGTGAGCCGCGAACTGCCGCGCCAGGCGGGCGCGGTGGCCGTCGGGGTGCGGGGCGGTCGGCCGGTTTCGAGGGTGGTGGTCACCGCTTGGGTCCTTCCGGGCTGACGAGCCGGTCGAGGTGGTCGCGGCCGTCGAGGCTGTCGGGGTGGTGGGCCAGGGCGAGGTAGACGTCGTCGAGGCCGGGTTCGCCGAACGTGAGCTCGGCGGCCTCGACCCCGACCCCGTCGAGCGCCCGGACGACGGCGGCGATGTCGCGGGTGGCCTCGATGGGGACGACGAGGGCGGCGCCCTCGCGCCCGGTGACCGGGGCGAGCCCGGCCCGGCGCAGCGCGTCGGCGGCCCGCTCGAAGTCGCGGCCGGCGTCGCTCCCGGGGTCGTTTCCGGAGTTGCCCCCGGCAGGCCCGTCGAGGACGACGGTGACGGTCCGCCGGCCGACCCGGGCCTTGAGTTCCGCCGGGGTGCCGTGGGCGACGACGCTCCCGCCGGAGAGCACGGTGATGGCGTCGGCGAGCCGGTCGGCCTCGTCCAGGTACTGGGTGGTGAGCAGGACGGTGGTGCCCTCGGCGACGAGGCCTTCGACGATCTCCCAGAGGCCGAGCCGGCTCACCGGGTCGAGCCCGGTGGTGGGTTCGTCGAGGAACACCACCTCGGGCCGGCCGACCAGGCTCGCGGCGAGGTCGAGGCGCCGGCGCAGGCCGCCGGAGTAGCCGCGGGCGGGCCGGTCGGCGACGTGGCCGAGGTCGAACAGGTCGAGGAGCTCGTCGGCGCGGGCGCGTCCGGCGCGGCGTCCGGCGCCGAGCAGCCCGGCGAGCAGGAGGAGGTTGTCGCGCCCGCTGAGCCGCCCGTCGACGGTCGCGTACTGGCCGGTGAGGCCGATCCGGCGGCGGACCTCGGCGGGGCGGCGCCGGACGTCGAACCCGGCGACGCTGGCCCGGCCGGTGGTGGGCGCGAGGGCGGTGGTGAGGACGCCGACGAGGGTGGTCTTGCCGGCGCCGTTGTGGCCGAGCAGGGCGAGCACGCTGCCGCGGGGGACGGCGAGGCTGACCGAGTCGAGCGCGCGGACGGTACCGAAGGTCATGCCGACGTCGACCGCCTCGATCACGAGGTCGTCGTCGGCCGTGGTGGGCGGGGAAGTCATGGCCGGTTCTCCGTTGGGCGGTGGTGGGACGGGCGGTCGGGGCTCGTCGGTCGGGGCACGTCAGTCGACGGCGTCCATCAGGCGGAAGAGCTCCTCGTCGGTGGCCGCGTCGAGGTCGGGCCCGGGGCCGGGGCGGGCCGGCCCGGCGGGCGCGGCGCAGCGCCGGGCGAGGTCGCGCAGGCGGGTGGCGGTGGCCGGGTCGGGGGTGGTGCCGGCGGCGAACAGCGCGGCGAGCCGGTCGACCAGGTCGGCCGCGCTGGGCTCCGGTTCGGCGCCCCGGTCGGGCCGGGCGCGGGCGGCGCGGAGGGCGCCGAGGGCACGGACGACGGCGGCCGGGGAGGGGTGGTCGAAGACGAGGGTCGCGGGGAGGGTGGTGCCGGTGGCGGCGGCGATGCGTTCGCGCAGCTCGATCGCGTTGACGGAGTTGACTCCGAGGTCGGAGAACGCGTGGGTGGCGTCGAGGTCGTCGGCGCCGCGCCCGAGCACGGCGGCGGTCTCGGCGAGGACGAGCTTGAGGAGGAGGGCGTCGCGCTCCTCGGGGCTCGCTGTCGCGAGTCGGTCGTCGGACAGCGGCGCGTCGAGCAGCGGTGCGTCGGACAGCGGTGCGTCGGCAAGGGCCACCGCACGGGACACCGGAGCGGCGGCCGCGAGCCAGTACGTCTGCCGCTGGAACGGGTACGTGGGCAGCGGCACCGGCCGGGCGCCGGGCAGGACGGCGTCCCAGTCCACCGGCACGCCGTGCAGGTGGAGGCGGCCGGCGGCGGCGAGCAGGGCGCGCGTCTCCTCCCCCTGGTCGGCCGAGCCGGTGGCGATGACGGCGGCCGACGCTCCGGCCTCCGCGGCGGCCAGGCACTCGCCGAGCATGGGGGCGAGTGCGGCGGCGGGCCCGAGTTCGAGGTAGGCGTCGACGCGCTCCGCGCCCAGCCGGGCGACGGCGTCCCGGAAGCGGACCGGCTCCCTGGCCTGCCGCACCCAGTGGCCGGGGTCGCGGGCCTCGTCGGCGGTCAGCGGGCGGCCGGTCACGCCGGAGACGAGCGGTACGGCGGGTGCGGCGAAGGACAACCCCTCCAGCACACCGCGGAATTCGGCCAGCATCGGCTCCAGCAGCGGGGAGTGGAAGGCGTGCGAGACGCGCAGGCGCGTCGTCCGCCGGTCGGCGAAGTGCGCCTCGATCGCCGCGACCGCGTCCTCGGTGCCCGAGACGACGACGGACGACGGCCCGTTGACGGCCGCGAGCGACACGAACTCGCCCAGCAGCGGCAGGACTTCGCCCTCCGCCGCCCGGACGGCGAGCATCGCGCCACCGGCCGGGAGGGCCTGCATGAGCCGCCCCCGGGCGGCGACCAGCGTGCACGCGTCCGCCAGCGACAGCACTCCGGCGACGTGCGCGGCGGCGATCTCGCCGACCGAGTGCCCGGCCAGCAGGTCGGGCCGCACGCCCCAGGACTCCAGCAGGCGGTGGAGCGCGACCTCGTGGGCGAACAGTGCGGGCTGCGCGAACTCCGTCCGGTCGAGGAGCTCGTCGGAACGGTCCCACAGGACGGAGCGCAGCGGCCGTTCCAGCAGCGGATCCAGGACGCCGCACACCTCGTCCAGGGCGGCCGCGAACTCCGGGAAAGCGGCGGCGAGTTCGCGCCCCATCCCGGGCCGCTGGCTGCCCTGCCCGGCGAAGACGAAGGCGAGCCGCCCGCCGCCGTCGCGCCGACCGGTGGCGGGGGCGACCGGCGAGGGCTCCCCGGAGGCGAACCGCCGCAGCGCGTCGACGAGTCCGGTACGGTCGGCGGCGGCCAGCAGCGCCCGGTGACCGTGGACGGCCCGGGTGGTGGCCAGCGCGTGGGCGAGGTCCGGCAGAGCGTACGAGGGGTGGGCGCCGACGTGCTCGGCCAGCCGCCCGGCCTGGGCCCGCAGGGCGGGCTCGCTGCGGGCGGAGAGCACCAGCGGCACCGGACGGTCGTCGGCGTGCCGGGAAACCCCGGGCAGCACGGTCCCGGCCTCGGCCCGCCCGGCGTCGGTGTGCCTCGTGGCTGCGTCCGCGTGGTCGGTGGGCCGCGCCGGCTCGTCGCCGGGGGCCGCCGCGGGCGCGTCTTGCAGCGCCGTGCGCTCGGCGTCCGTGCGCCGCGCGGTCGCCTCTCCGTGGTCGGTGGGCCGCGTCGGCCCGTCTCCAGAGGCCGCCGCGGGCGCGTCTTGCAGCGCCGTGTGCCCGGCGTCGGTGTGCCGCGTGGCCGCCTCCCCGTGGTCGGAGGACCCCGTCGCCCCGTCTCCGGAGCCCGCCGCTGGTGCCTCCTCCAGCACCACGTGCGCGTTCGTTCCGCTGATCCCGAACGACGACACCCCCGCCCGCCGCGCCCGCCCGTCCTTCCGGGGCCACGGCTGCGCCTCGGTCAGCAGCCGGACGGCGCCGGAGGACCAGTCCACGCGGGTGGTCGGCTCGGTGACGTGCAGGGTCCGCGGAAGCAGGCCGTGCCGCAGCGCCTGCACCGTCTTGATCACGCCGGCCACCCCGGCCGCCGCCTGGGCGTGCCCGATGTTCGACTTGACGGACCCGAGCCACAGCGGCCGGTCCGCCGGGCGCGTGCCGCCGTGGACGGCGAGCAGCGCCTGCGCCTCGATCGGGTCGCCGAGCGAGGTCCCGGTGCCGTGGGCCTCGACGGCGTCGACGTCGCCGGGGGCGAGCCCCGCGTCGGCGAGCGCGCGGCGGATCACACGCTGCTGGGCGGGGCCGTTGGGCGCGGTGATGCCGTTCGAGGCGCCGTCCTGGTTGACGGCCGAGCCGCGGACGACGGCGAGCACCGGGTGCCCGTTGCGCCGCGCGTCGCTCAGCCGCTCCAGTACCAGCAGGCCCGCGCCCTCGGCCCACGCTGCGCCGTCGGCGTCGTCGGAGAAGGACTTGCAGCGGCCGTCCGCGGCGAGGCCGCGCAATCGCGAGAACTCGACGAACGACGTCGGCGTGGCCATCACCGCCACGCCGCCGGCCAGCGCGAGCGAGGACTCGCCCGACCGCAGCGAACGGCAGGCGAGGTGGAGGGCGACGAGCGACGAGGAGCAGGCGGTGTCGACGGCGAGCGCCGGGCCCTCCAGGCCGAAGCAGTACGAGATCCGCCCGGCCAGCGCGCTGCCGGCGGTGCCGATCCCGAGCAGGCCCTCCAACTCCGCCGGAGCGCCCGCACCGTAGTCGTGGTACATCGCCCCGGTGAAGACGCCGGTGCGGCTGCCGCGCAGCCCGGTCGGGTCGATCCCGGCGTGCTCCAACGCCTCCCAGGCCGTCTCCAGGAGCAGCCGCTGCTGCGGGTCGGCGGCCAGGGCCTCGCGCGGGGAGAAGCCGAAGAAGGCGGCGTCGAACCGGCCTGCGCCGTCCAGGAACCCGCCCCGGCGGACGTAGGACGTCCCGGGGTGCTCGGGGTCGTCGTGGAAGAGGCCGTCGAGGTCCCAGCCGCGGTCGGCGGGGAACGGGGAGTCGGTGTGGGTGCCGTCGGAGACGAGCGCCCAGAGGTCGTCGGGGGAGGAGACGCCGCCCGGCAGGCGGCAGGCCATGCCGACGATGGCGATGGGTTCATCGGAGGAGGCGTCGTCCGGACCTTCCTCCGACCGGTCCGGCACCGCGCCCGACAGCAGTGCGGCGACGGCCGCCGGAGTCGGGTGGTCGAAGCCGAGGCTCACCGGCAGCGGACGGCCGGTCGCCTCCGCCAGCAGGTTGCGCAGCCGGATGGTGCGCACCGAGTCCAGTCCGTAGGCGCGGAACGCCGTGTCGGCGCCGATCGGTTCGTCGTCCGGGCCGCGCTCCATGACCTCGGCCGCGCACGAGCGCACGAGGTCCAGCGCGTCGCGGTAGTCCATCGACAGTGGTGGAACGACCGTCTCCCCGGCCGCCAGCTCCTCCAGCGACCGCCGGTGCAGCTTCCCGGCCGGGGTGCGCGGGAGGTCGTCGACGGTCACCAGTTCCAGCGGCATCTTGTACTCGGCGACCTCGCGCTCCCGCAGGAAGCCGGTCACGGCCCGCAGCCCGATCGCCGGGTCCGCCGCGCGGGTGAGCACCAGGCACGGGATCTCGCCGAGCCGCGCGTCCGCCCGTCCGACGACGGCGAGCGGGCCGATGCCCGGCATCGCCGCCAGCAGTTCCTGGACCTCGGTCGCGTCGAACTTCCGCCCGCCGACGTTGATCAGCTCGGCCGCGCGCCCGTGGAAGCGCAGCAGTCCGTCCGCCCCGAGGCTCGCCCGGTCGCCCGTGCGCAGCCAGCCGTCCGGCGTGACGGCCGCGGCGGTCAGTTCGGGCTCGCGGTAGTAGCCGCGGAACATGCTCGGGCTGCGGTACTGGAGGTCGCCCGGCTCGCCCGGGGGCAGTTCGCACCCGTCCTCGCCGACGATCCGTACGCGCGCCCCGCTGGTGGGTCGGCCGACGCTGCGCACGGCGGCGCCGACCGGGTCGGTGGCGGAGGTCCGGGTACCGGTGCCGAGTTCGGACATGCCCCAGACGACGACCAGCTCGCCGCCGAGCACCGCCCGGACGTCGGCGGCCAGCGCGGCGGGGATCGCCGCTCCGGCGGTGCGCACCTCGTGCGGCAGGAAGCCGGCCGGCTGCCCGCTGCGGGCGAGGGAGGCGACGACGTCGTGGAGTTGCGCGGGGACGGCGAAGACGGCGCTCGGCGCGGTGGCGCGGGCGAGGGCGAGGAAGCGCTCAGGGTCCCAGCCGCGCAGGAGCACCTGCCGGCAGGCGCGGAACAGCGCGGTGTGCAGCGACTGCAGGCCGAAGAGGTGGGTGAGAGGGCAGGCCGTCAGGATCGCGTCGGCGAAGGCCGGGCCGCCCTCCCCGGCGACGGACGCGGTGTTGGAGAGCAGTCCGTCGTGGCTGTGCACGCAGATCTTGGGCCGGGCCGAGGTGGTGCCGGAGGACGGGATGAGGACCAGCGGGTCCTCGGGCCGCACCTCCACGGGGTGCGGCGGGTGGCCCGCCCACGCGGCGGTGAGCCGGTCCAGCGCGTGGACGCCGGCCGCGGCCGGGGCCTCGCCGCCCCCCACCGCAACTTCGCCCCCGGCGACCAGCACCGCCCGCAGGGAGGGCACGTCCGTCAGGAGGCCGGGCGCCGCAGCCGCCGCCTCCGCCGGGAGCAGCACGGCCACCGGGTCCACCCGGGCCAGCAGCGCCCGCACGTCGGCGGCGCCGTGCCCGGCGTGCACGGGCAGCAGGACGGCGCCCGCGGTGGCGACGGCGACGTGCGCCGTCTGGTACTCCCGGCAGTTGGGCAGCTGGACGGCGACGACGTCGCCCGGCGCGACGCCCAGCTCCTGGAGCGCCCGGGCCAGCGCGGCGGCCTCGTCGGCCCACTGGCGCCAGGTCAGCTCCCGCTCGCCGTCGACCAGGGCGACGGCGTCCGGCGCCCGGCGCACCGCCGCCGCGAACACGGCGGGCAGGGTGTGGCCGCCCAGCGCCCCGGGGGAGCCGGCGGCCGGATCGATCGCGTAGTCATCGCTGTGGACGGACACCTTCGCTCCTGACGGGGTCGCTGGGCGGCTGCGGCGGCCGTCCCCAGCCTGAATTGCGGAGGGGGCTCTCAGCCCGAGACGGCCGGGAAGGCCCTGGACGGCCGGCGCCGGCGGGCGGAGGCCGGCGGGTTCTGCAGCGGGAGCGCGGTGTCCAGCAGCGCGAGCAGCGGCCGGGCCTTGACCACCGTCTCGTCGAACTCGCCCTCGGCGTCGGACAGCGCGATGATCGCCCCGCCGACCCCGTAGCGCAGCCGCCCGCCGCTGAGCACGGCGGTGCGGATCACGATGCTCAGGTCGGCGGCGCCGCTGAGCGAGAAGTAGCCGATCGCGCCCGAGTAGATGCCGCGCGGCCCGTTCTCCAGCCGGTCGATGATCTGCATCGTGCGCAGCTTGGGCGTGCCCGTCATCGAGCCGCCGGGGAACGCCGACCGGACGCCGTCGACGGCGCTGCACTCGGGGCGCAGCCGGGCCCGCACGGTGCTGACGAGCTGGTGCACGGTGGCGTACGTCTCGACGTTGAACAGCGGGTCGGCGACGACGGAGCCGGTCCGGGCGCAGCGTCCGAGGTCGTGCCGCACGAGGTCGACGACCATGAGGTTCTCGGCCCGGTCCTTCTCGCTGGTGGCGAGGTCGGCGACGAGCAGGGCGTCCTCCTCGCGGGTGGCGCCGCGCGGCCGGGTGCCCTTGATGGGCTTGGACTCCATGAGGCCGTCCGGGCCGATCCGCAGGAAGCGCTCGGGGGAGGAGCTGAGCACGGCGAGGTCGCCGAAGGAGAGGAAGGCGGCGAACGGGGCCGGGCTGATCCGCCGCAGGGCGCGGTAGGCCTGCCAGGGGTCGAGGTCGGTGGGGGCGTCGATCATGTTGGTGAGGCAGACCTCGTAGGTCTCGCCGGCCGCGATCTCGTCCTGGCACGCGTCGATGAGCTTGAGGTAGGCGTCGCGGGGGTGGCGCAGCCGCAGCCGGGAGTCCTCGCCGGGCGGGGTGTGCGCGGGCGGGTCGGTGTGCGGGGCGGGCCCGGTGAGCAGGGCGGCGGTCTCGTCCAGCCAGGCGAGGGCGGCGTCGTCCCGGCCGTCCTCGGCGAGGGCGAGCAGGTGGGCGGCGCCGGTGTGGTGGTCGACGACGACGGCGCGGTCGGTGAAGACCATGACGGCGTCCGGGTCGGGCGAGCGGTGGGCGCGGTCGCCGCCGCACTCGGCCTTGAGCTCGTAGCCGAGGCAGCCGACCCAGCCGAGCGCGAAGTCGAACGGCAGCTCGGGCACGTCGACGTCCAGCGTGCGCAGGTCCTCGTCGAGCCAGGCCAGGAACTCGCCCTCGATCACCTGTACGGTGTCGCCGGCGGTGACCGTGACGGTGCCGCGCTGGACCTCGGCGGTGGCGACGCGGGCGAGCGGCCCGGCGGCGTTGCCCATCGCGGAGACGTGCCCGAGGCGGCCGCCGGGCAGGCTGCTGTCGAGCCAGAACGGGTGGCTGCCGCCGCGGAACACGCGGTCGAAGACGGTCTCGGCGTCCCAGCCGGTCCCGACCTGCCGGGTCAGGACCGCGAGCCGGCGCGCGGGCGGCCGGGGCGCGGCGCTCACGGTGGCGGAGGCTTGCGGCACGGAGGATTGCGGCGCGGAGGATCGCGGTGCGGTGGCGGTGCGGCGGCGGCGTCCGTGCTGCTCGGTGAGGTCGCGGAAGTTGGACAGCAGCCGCTTGCCCGCCTCGGTGCCGATCGACTCGGGGTGGAACTGCACGCCCCACATGGGGAGTTCGCGGTGGCGCAGCGCCATCACCACGCCGTCGTCGGTGGCCCACGCGATCGGTTCGAGGGCGGGGGCCAGGGAGGTGACCGCGAGCGAGTGGTAGCGGACGACCTCCAGCGGGTTCGGCAGGTGGTGGAAGAGCCCGGTGCCGGTGTGCCGCACGGCCGACGTACGGCCGTGCCGGGGCGTGGGCGCCCGGCCCACGGTGGCGCCGTGCGCGAGGGCGAGGCCCTGGTGGCCGAGGCAGACGCCGAGGACGGGCAGCCGGCCCTCGCGGGCTATGCCCGCGCAGTGGCCGAAGTCCGCGGGGTTGTGCGGGGTGCCGGGCCCCGGGGAGAGCACGACGTTGTCGAACGCGTCGAGCAGTTCGGGCCGGAACGCCGGGTCGTCGTTGCTGATGACCTCAGGATCGCGGCCGTTGGCCTCGGCGAGGTAGTGGAAGAGGTTGTAGGTGAAGGAGTCGTAGTTGTCGACCAGGAGTGTGCGCATCAGGGGTCCTTGTCCGGGCCGGCGGTCCGTCAGCGGAGCGCGGCGAGTTCGGCGGAGATCTCCCGGAGCACCGCCGCCTGCTGGTCGGCGAGGAAGAAGTGACCGCCGGGCAGGACCTGGAGGCGGAAGTCACCGGCGGTGTGGGCCTGCCAGGCGCGGGCCTCGGCGATGGTGGTGCGCGGGTCGGCGTCGCCGGTGAGGGCGACGACCGGGCAGCCGAGCACGCGGTCGGTCCCGCACGTGTAGCGCTCGATGGCGCGGTAGTCGGCGCGGATCGCCGGCATCGCCATCCGCAGGATCTCCTCGTCCCCGAGCAGTTGGGCGTTGGTGCCGTTGAGCAGTTTGAGCTCGGCGATGACGCCGTCGTCGTCCCGCCGGTGCACCGTCTCGGTGCGGGTGGTGGACGGCGCGCGGCGGCCGGAGGCGATGACCGCCCCGGGCGCGTGGGTGCCCTTGTGCTCCAGCCGCCACGCGGTCTCGAACGCGAGGACGGCGCCCATGCTGTGGCCGAAGTACACGGTGGGCCGGTCGTCCAGGGTGAGCAGTTCCTCGGTGATCCGGTCGGCGAGGGTTGCGATGTCCTCGACGCAGGGCTCCAGGCGGCGGTCCTGCCGGCCGGGGTACTGCAGGGCGATCACCTCGGCCTCGGCGGACAGGGCCGCGGAGACGGGGTGGAAGAAGCTCGCGGAGCCGCCGGCGTGCGGGAAGCACACCAGGCGCACGGCGCGGCCCTCGCCCGGGTGGAAGCGGCGCAGCCACAGCGTGCTCGCGGTGCCGGGACTGGTCATGGGGGTCGGTCCTCTCTTTTCGGGCCCTGGACGGGCCCGGCCTCGCGGGGATCAGCCCCGGTGGACGGTGATGGCGCCGGACGGGCAGAGCGTGGCGGCGGTGTCGACCGCGTCGCGGTCCTCGGGGGCCACGGCGGGGTCGTGGAGCTCGACCACGCCGTCGTCGTCCTGGTCGAACACGGCCGGGGCGTTGAGCACGCACTGGCCCGCGCCGACGCAGCGGTCGGTGTCGACGGTGATGCGCATGAACGTCTTCTCCTGAAACGGTCGGGCGGGACGGGTGCTACCAGCGGACGGGCAGTGCGTGCAGGCCGCACAGCACGCCGTCGTACTTGAGCGGCAGGTCCTCGACGGGCACCGCGAGGCGCAGGCCGGGGATGCGCTCGAAGAGCCGGCGGTAGGCGATCTCCATCTCGATCCGGACCAGGTTCTGGCCCAGGCACTGGTGGACGCCGTAGCCGAACGCGACGTGGTGGCGCTCGGTGCGGGCCGGGTCGAACGCGTGCGGGCAGGAGAAGGCCTTCTCGTCGTGGTTGGCGGCGGCCACCAGCGGCACGATGCCCTCGCCGGCCCGCACCAGCTGCCCGGAGATCTCGACGTCCTCGACCGCGACCCGCAGCGAGACCAGGTCGGCCACCGAGTGGAAGCGCAGCGTCTCCTCCACCACCCGGTCGTCGCCGATCCACTCGGGATGCTGGAGGAGCGTCACCACGCCGAGCGCGATGTTGTTGGCCGTCGTCTCGTGCCCGGCGATGAGCAGGAGCATCAGCACGCCGGACATCTCGTGGGGCTCGATCGCGCCGGTGGCCAGCAGCCGGCTGATCAGGTCGTCGCCGGGCCACTTCTGCTTGATCGCCACCAACCGGTTGATGTAGCGCAGCAGTTCGCGCGAGGCGGTGTCGCGCTGCTGGTCGGTGGAGGCCTGGATCGCGACCAGGGTGCGGGTGCGGGACTCGAAGAAGTCCCGGTCCACCGGCGGCACGCCGAGCAGCGAGGAGATGACGAGCGAGGGGACGGGCAGCGCGAAGTCGGCCACCAGGTCGGCCTCGTCGCCGGCCGCGAGCATCGCGTCGATGCACCGGTCGACGGTCTGCTCGACCGCCGGCCGCAGCTCCCGGACCCGCCGGACGGTGAACTCCGGGATGAGCGCCTTGCGGAAGCGGTCGTGCTCGGGCGAGTCGAGGCCGACGAACCAGCCGGGGATCTGCTCCTGGCGGGGCACGCCCATCGTCTCGCTGACGTTGGGGAAGCCGGGGTGGTCCGGGTTGGAGCTGATCTTCTTGTTGGTGAGGACGGAGCGCACGTCCTCGTGCCGGGTGACCAGCCAGACCTTGCGGCCGTTCGGCAGGTAGGAGACCACCAGGCCCTGCCGGTCCCGGTAGTCCTGGTAGCGCGGCGGGGGGAAGGACTCGCCGGGCACGCGCAGCGGGAAGTCGACCACCGGCGGTTCGGCGCCCGTCGTGCCGCCGGACGTCACGTCGTCGGTGGGCACGGTGTCGGGAGGCACGGTGCCGGGTGTCGCAGTGTCGGGCGTCATGGGTTCGGGTCTCCTCCGGCGGGCCGGTTCAGGACGCGCCGTAGAACGCGCGGACCGCGCCGATCACGCGGTCCTGGTCGGCGGGGGTCAGGTCGGTGTAGGTGGGCAGGTAGAGGCCGTCGGCGGCGAAGCGGGCCGCGTTGAGGCCGGGCCAGGCCGGGTCGAGGTAGCCGGGCTGACGGCTCATCGGCTGGAAGAACAGCCGGGTCTCGATCCCCTCGGCGGCGAGGAAGTCGCGCAGCTCGGCGCGGCGTTCGGCCCGCACGTCGTACATCCACAGCACGTCGCGGGGCGGCATGAGGGTGATCCCGGGGACGTCCTTGAGGCCCTGGTCGTAGCGCTGCTCGATCTCGCGGCGGGTGGCGAGGATCGCGTCGAGGCGCTCGGTCTGGGCGAGGGCGACGGCGGCCTGCATGGCCGTCATGCGGAAGTTGTAGGCGAGCTTCTTGTGGACGAAGCTGTGGTCGGTGGTGAAGGCCATGGCGCGCAGGTGGTCCAGCTGGGCGGCCAGGCGGGGGTCGTCGGTGAGGCAGATGCCGCCCTCGCCGGCCGTGATGATCTTGTTGGCGAACAGCGAGAAGCACGCGATGTCGCCGGTGGGGCGGATGCCGTGGGCCTCGGCCGAGTCCTCGACGACGCGCAGGTTGTACTGGTGCGCGATGTCCATGACGGCCGCCATGTCGCAGCGCCGGCCGTAGATGTGCACCGGCATGATCGCCTTGGTGCGCGGGGTGATCTTCTCCTCGATCCGCGCGACGTCGATGTTCAGGTCGTCCGCACAGTCGACGAACACCGGGGTCGCGCCGGTGTAGGTGACGGCCCAGGCGGTGGCGATCATCGTGAACTCGGGGACGATCACCTCGTCGCCGGGGCCCACGCCGAGGGCGCGCAGCGCCAGGGTGAGCGCCGCGGTGCCGGAGGAACAGGCCACGCCGTGGGCGGAGCCGTTGTAGTCGGCGAAGGCCCGCTCGAAGCGCCGGACGTACGGGCCCTGGGAGGAGATCCAGCCGTCGCCGATCGTGCTCGTGACGTACTCCAGCTCGCGCCCGTCCAGACTGGGCCGGGACACGGGGATGGTGAAGGGCATGAAAGGGTCCTCGCTCGGTGCGTTGGTCGAAGGGGGTGTCGCCGGGGGGGAAGGGTCAGGCGAGGGCGGGCAGGGCGAGCAGCAGGTCGGCCGCGGTGGTGCGGCCGCCGGCGGCGCGCTGCAGGGCGCCGATGCGCTCGGCGCGCTCGCGGAAGGAGCCGTCGCCGAGGACGCGGGTGAGCTTGTCGACGACGTCGGCCGGGTCGATGTCCTGCGGCCGGTCCAGGGTCAGGCTGATCCCGAAGTCCCGGCCGCGCACGGCCTGGTCGTAGCAGTCCACCCACAGCGGGCGCACCACCAGCGGCTTGCCGAAGTACACGCCCTCGTGGAAGCCGTTGCCGCCGCCGTGGGTGAAGAACACCCCGACCTTGGGGTGGGCCAGCACGTCCAGCTGCGACGGCAGCCAGCTCTCGATCCGCAGGTTGTCCGGGAGTTGCTCCTTCGGCGGCAGCAGGTGCTGCTGCTCGGCGGGCAGCCGCCACAGCACCTGGTGGCGCCCGTCCAGGCGGCGCGCCACCTCGACGAGCGCGGCCACCTGGGGCCGGGTCAGCCGGGTGATGGTGCCGAAGCCCATGTAGACCACCGAGGACTGCGCGTCGAGCCAGTCCATGACTCCGGTGTCGTCCGCGGCCCGCGTGGACTCCGGCAGCGGCGGCACCATCGCCCCGACCAGCTTGACCTTCCCCGGCATCTCGAACGGGTAGTCGAGCTCCCGCACGGAATTGCACAGCACCATTTCGGCCCGGTCGATCCGGGTCATCGGGCTGGGCTTGGGAAGCCCGAGTTCCTTGCGCAGCCGGGCGTCCTCGGAAAGCACCTTCCCCATGGCCGGGTTGAAGAAGAGCGCGAGCGTGCGCAGCTTGAACAGCCGGTTGGCCAGGCGCTGGCCGAAACCCATCGGGTACGGCAGGCCGGAATGCGGGACGGGGAAATCCTTGGGCGTGTACGAGCTGCCGAATGGGCTGTGCGAGGTGAGTACATTGCTCGGCAGGAACGGTACGCTGAGCACGAACGGAATGCCCCGGGTCAGGGCGAGGTCGACGGCGAAGGAGCTGACGCAGTCGATGACCATCAGGGCCGGATTGCACTTGTCCACCACGGCCGCGAGCCGGCGGTATTTCTCGGCCTGCAGATCGGGCCGGTAGGACTGGTGGATGACGGCCCGGTGGGCGCGGAAGCGGTCCGGCTGGGTCACCTCGCGGTAGACCTCGTCGCTCCAGCTGACGGCCGACAGCTCGGAGAACACCTCGCCGAGCGAGGCGAACTCCACCGCCGACCCGTCGGCGAGGGCCAGCACGTCGGCGCGCCGGGGCTCGTCGGTGGCGAACCAGAGGTCCGGCACGCCCCGGCGGGCCAGCTCACCGGCCAGCACCAGCAGCGGGTTGAGCAGTCCGCTCTCCGGCAGGCTGACGAACAGGATCGGACGCTGCGGGGCGGTCATCGGACTCCCTCGGGGCGGGACGGCTGGGGTGTACCCCACCTTGGTCTCACGCCCCGCGCCGGGAATTCCTTAGTCCTGGACGAGGCCGGCCCGGGGCCGGGGCCGATCGTCCTGGTGTGCGCGGGTTTGGACCGCGGCCCGGCGGTAAAGACAAACCAACGGGAGGTTCAACATTCCTTGGGGGATCCGGCCGCGCGCCGCGACGGGGAGGGCGGCCACCGGCCCGGACGGCGCGACGGCCTCGCGGCGGGGTCGCGACGGCCGGAAATCGTTCGGGCACCCGTGCTGTTCTTGACGGGTCCCATACATATTTGATCGTATGACCCGGGGTACTGTTGCACCTGTCAACCGCAATTGTCCTGCGGTCCGGGCGTGGTGTCGGAATAGCGGAATCGTCCGCGCTTGGGGGGTGAAGGTTCCGTGCTGCCTACGGCAGGAATTCCCGACCAGGGGAACATTCTCGGTCGCGCAGGTGAACTGGCGACGCTTTCCGGACACGCAGGGGCCGGCCGCCGTGGGAACGCCGGCTGCGTCGTCCTCACCGGCCCGGCCGGAATCGGGAAAACCCGGCTGCTCGCGGAGCTGCGGGCGGAATCCACCCGGCACGGCGCGCTCGTCCTGCACGGCGAACGGCCGGACGGCACGGGCTACTCGGGCCTGCGGGCCCTCTTCGCCGAGAGCGGCGTGACACCGGACGCGACCTCACCGGACGCGACCTCAGGTGACGAGGCATCGGGCGGCGCGGCACTGGCCGCACACCTGCCCCGGCCGCGGCACACGCGCTCCTTCGACCCCGCGGAGGCCTGCCCCGTCTTCCACGCCCTCTACCGCGCCGCGGCCCGCCTCATGACGGACCGTCCGCTCGTCCTCGCCCTCGACGACGCCGAGGCCTGCGACGAACACACCCTGCGCTGGCTGGACTTCCTGCTCCGGCGCTCGGCAGGACTCCCGCTGCTCGTCGCCCTCTCCCGCCGCGACGGCGCCCGCCCGGCCGCCCCCGCGGCCTGGCTCGACCTCACCGCTGACCCGTTCGTCAGCCCACTGCCGCTCGCCCCGCTCGACCGCGCCGCCGTCGCCGGGCTCGTCGGCCGGTGGTCGCCCGCCCCGGTCGAACCCGCCTTCGTCGACCGCCTCGCCGAGGTGTGCGGCGGCAACCCGCGCACCACGCTCCACGTCCTCGACGAACTGGGCGCCCTCGGCCACGGACCGGACGGCGCCGGCGCCGACCGCGTCGCCGAACTCGGCGCCCGCACCCTCGCCCGCGCCGTGCGCGCCGCACTCGACGCCGCACCCGCGACCGTCCGCGCCGCCGCGGCCGCCGTCGCGGTGCTCGGCACCGCCCGCACCGACCTCGTCGCCGCCCTCGCCGGCGTCCCGGGCCCCCGCGCCGACGAGACCGTCGCGATGCTCGGGGAATGCGGCGCGCTCACCGCCGGCGGCGACGTCCATCCGGCCGCGCGCACCGCGCTCCTCGCCCCCGGCGACGGCCGCCGGACCGCCGAACTGCACGCCAGGGCCGCCCTGTTGCTCAGCGACGCGGGCCGCCCGGCCGAACAGGTCGCCCGGCACCTGATGGAGGTCCCCGGCATCCCGCAGCCGTGGATGGCCGCCGTCCTGTGCGACGCCGCCACCGCCGCCGAGCAGCGCGGCGCCTTCGCCCTCGCCGCCGGCTACCTGCACCGCGCCCTGGACACCACCCCCGAGGACGACCGGCTGCGCCTGCGCCTGGCCGTCGCCCTCGCCCAGACCGACCCGCTCGCCGCCGTCCCGATGTTCCGCGCCGCCCTCGCCCTCGCCGCCGACCCCGCCGACCGGGCCCGGATCGCCGTCGAGTGCGCCATGGCCTGCCTCGCCGTGCCGCTCGCGCCGACCCACCGCGCCGAACTCGCCGAGGCCCTCGAACGGGCCCTCGACGGACCGGACGGCGACTGGGGCCCCCGCCTGCGCTGGCAGGTCCGCACCGCCCTGCTCGTCACCGGCCGCGGCCGGGCATCGGCCGTCGCCACCGTCCCCGTGCCCCGCGCCACCGCGTTCACCGTGGCCCGCGACGACACCGCCAACGTCCAGGAGCAGGCCCTCGCCGCCCTGCGCGCCGCCCTCGCCGGGCACTCGCGCGAACTCGCCGTCGCGGCCGCCCGCCGGGCCGTCGCCGCCGCCGGCCCGTCCTGCCCCGGCTGGCCGCTGATCACCGCCGCGGCCGCCCTCGCCCTCGCCGACGAGACGGACGCCGCGACCGCCGCCCTCGACCGCGCCGTGCGCGGCGCCGGCCCGTGGTCCCGCACCCTCGCCCGCACCGGCCGCGCCCTCGTCCTGCACCGCGCCGGCGCCGTCGCCGAAGCCGAGGCGACCGTCCGCGCCGCCATCGAGGACTTCGGCGCGGCCGGCTCCGACGCCTGTCTGACGGCCCCCCGGGCCGTCCTCGCCGCCGTCCTCGTCGACCGCGGCGAAGCCCACCGCGCGGAAGCGCTCCTCGCCGACGCCGACCGCTCCGAAGCCGGCGGCACCGGCCTGGAGGAACAGCTCTTCCTGCTCGCCCGCGGCCGCGCCCGCTGGGCCCACGGCGACGCCGACGCGGCCCTCCACCTGCTGCGCGCCTGCGGCCGCGTCCAGTACGACGCGGGCGTCGCGAACCCCGTCTTCGCCCCCTGGTGGGCGGACTCCTGCCTGGTCCTCGCCGCCGTCCGGCGCCCGACCGAGGGCCGGGTCCTCGCCGAGTACGGCGCCGACCTGGCCGCCCGCTGGGGCACCGCCCGCGCCCTCGGCCTCGCCGCCCTCGCCTCCGGCGCCGTGACCCCCGGCCGGGCCGGCCTCGACCGCCTCGCCGAGGCCGTCCACCTGCTCGCCGCCTCACCGGCCCGGGCCGAACACGCCCGCGCCGAGTTCGGCCTCGGCCGCGCCCTCCTCCTCGCCGGCGACCCGGCCGGCGCCCGCGAACACCTGCGGACCGCCACCGCCCTCGCCGGCGGCTGCGGCGCCCTCGCCCTCGCCAGGGCCGCCCGCCGCCTGCTGATCACCGCCGGCGGCCGGATGCCCGAGGTCGCCACCTCCGCCGCCGACCTGCTCACCGGCGCCGAACTCAGGGTCGCCGGCCTCGCCGTCGACGGCGCGAGCAACCGGCAGATCGCGCGCACCCTCTTCGTCACCGTGCGCACCGTCGAGTCCCACCTGACCAGCGTCTACCGCAAACTCGGCGTCACCCGCCGGGACGGCCTCGCACCCGCCCTCGACGGTGCCCGCCGCGGCGCCGTCCGGGCCGCCGAGGAACCGCCACCGGCCGGCGGGCCGACCGGCTGACGACCACCACCACCTCCACCTCGCGCCGATCCGGCGCACCTCACACGGCAAGGGAGCCCGAGACCCGGGTGAACTGGATGAACGACGTTCCTGTGAGCCCGTGGGGCGAGACTCGCGACCCCACGGAGACCCCGTCGACGGCCCGGCCGACCAGGCCCGAGGCCCCGGACGGTCCCGGGCTGCCGCCCACCCACGGCGCGCCCCCGATCGAGACCGATGCCACTGAAGGCATGCACGTCGACGAGGGGACGGCGAGAACCGGGGCCGCGGTTCCGGCGCCGGGAGGGCAGCGCTCGCTCGACCCGGCGCACCCCGGTGCCCGATCGGCGCCCATGGTTCCGTCGGACGCGAGTCCGCCTCGGGCGCGGCAGCGCGAGCGTGCCGCCCTCGCCTCCGTCCTCGACGCTGCCTTTGCCCCGGCCACTGCCGCCGCCCCGGCCACTGCCGGCGCCCGCCCGCTCGTCGTGGCCGTCACCGGTGCGCTCGGCCACGGACAGAACGCGCTGGTCCGGTGGGGCGCCACCCGAGCCGAGCGGGCCGGGCTGCGGGTCCTGCGGGCCCGCGCCGCCCACGCCGAGTCGGGGAGGGCCCTCGGGGCCGTCGCCCAGTGGCTCGGCTCCCTCGACGGGCCGCTCGACCTCCGCCTCGACGGCCCCCTCTCCGGCCTCGCCGAGTTACTGCGCGCCGCCAGGAGCCGGCCGACCGTCCTCGCACTGGAAGACGCCCAGTGGCTCGACGCGCGGTCCCTGCACTGGCTGGGTGCGCTCTCCCGGCGCTGGGCCGGCGTCCCGCTCGTGCTGCTGTGCGGCGGCAGCCGCCTCGGAACGCCCGACCCCGACTGGTACGACCTGCTGGCCGGGACCTCCGGCGCGGCCGCCGTCCACCGGATCGCCCTCGGGCCCCTGGACGGCACCGACGTCGCGGGCGCCGTGCTGCGGGCCTGCGGCGGCCCGGGGGAGGAGGGGTTCGCGACGGCGGCGGGCCGGATCTCCGCCGGACACCCCGAGGTCCTCGACGACATCCTGCGGCGGTTCGCCGGCGACGGCCACCACCCCGTCCTCGCCCGCGTGCCCGAACTCGCCGCCCTCGGCGGGACCGTGACCGGCGACCACCTGATGCGCGCCCTGCGCGGGCACAGCGACGAGGTGGTGGCCGTGGTGCGGGCGCTGGCCGTCTGCGGCGACCTGCTCGACTTCCCGCTCACCTGCCTCCTCGCGGGCCTCGACACCCTGAACGAGGCCCGGCTGCGCACCGTCCTCGCCGAACTGCCCGGCGTCATCGCCGGGCCCGGCGTCGAACCGCTGCTCGTCCCGGCGCTGCGCTCCCGCGTCCTGGCCGCCGCCACCGCGGCCGAGCGCGCCGACCTGCACACCCGGGCCGCGGAACTGGCCCACCGGGCCGCCGCCGACGACCTCGCGGTGGCCGCCCTGCTGCTCGGCGCGGCCCCCGCCGGCCGCCCCTGGGCCGTCCGGGCCCTGCAGACCGCCGCCGAGGCCGCCGCCCAGCGGCAGAACCAGCGGCACGCCGCCGCCCTGCTCGGCCGCGCCCTCGCCGAACGCCCCGCACCCGCCGAACACGCCCGCCTCACCCTCGAACTCGCCGCCACCCACCTGATCGCCGAACCCGAAGCCGGCGACCACACCCTCGACGCGATCCTCCGCCGCCCCGCCACCGCCGGCCCCGCCGCGGGTTCGTACCTCGCTGCCGCCGAGGCCGCCGCGGGTTCGGACGCGGCTGCCGGCGAGGCCGGCCCGCGTTCGGAGTTCGCCGCTCTGCCGTCGCGCGCTGCGTACCCGGGCTCGCCCGCCTGCCCTGGTTCTGCCGCGGGTTCGTACGCGGCTGCCGTCGAGGTGGGCCCGTATTCGGCGCTCACCGCCCCGACCACCTCCGCCTCCGCCCTGCGCGTCCGCGCCGCCGACCTCGGTCTCACCGGGGGTGCGGTCACCGTCGTGCGGCGGGCCGTCGCCGAGACGCTGCCGCGGCCGGAGGAGCCGTACCACGACGAGCTGCTCGCGCTCTTCTGGTGCGCCGACCCGGCCGATGACGGCGAGTCCGCCCTGCCGCTGCCCGAGTTGCCGCAGCTGCCGCCGTGTCCGACGGTCCCCGCGCAGGCGGCGGTCCGGGCCTGGCAGCTCGCCGTCGGCGGCCGTCGGCTCGACCTGGCCGGTGCGCTGGCCCGGACGGCCCTCGCCGCGGCCGGCTCCCCGGGGGACGACGCCTTCGACGGTCCGCTCGTCCAGCCGTGGCTCGCCGCCTGCCGGACGCTGTGCCTCGCCGATGCCAACGACGAGGCGCAGGCGGGCCTGGACCGTCTGCTGCGCGGCCTGTCCGGGAACCGGCTGCGGCTGGCCGCCCCGCACGTGCTCGCGCTGCGCGCCGAACTCAACCTGCGGCGTGGCCGGTTGGAGCCCGCGGACCGTGACGTCGCCGAGGGCGAGCGGGCGCTGCGCCTGCTCGGCCGGCCCGACGCCGTGGCGCCGTACCTGCGTGCCGTCGGGATCCTCGTCGACCTCGAGAGCGGTCGTTGCGAGCGTGCCCGCGAACGGGCCGTGGCCCCGCTGCCCGCGGGCGCCGAGGCGGGCGAGCACTGGGCGCACCTGCTGTTCGCACGGGCCACCGTCGCGCTCGGTTCGGGCCGCCCGGCGGAGGCCGCCGAGCTCCTGCGGGAGTGCGGCCGGCGTCTGCTCAGCCGGCACCGGCTCAACCCGGCGCTGCTCCCGTGGCGTTCGGTCGCGGCGCTGGCCCACCACGCCCTGGGCGATCCGGACGAGGCCGTCCGCCTGAGCGAGCAGGAGCTGCGGCTCGCCCGCCGCTGGGGCGCGCCGATCGCGATCGGCTGGGCCGAGCTCAGCGCCCAGCGGGTGGCGGACCGGCCCGGCCGGCTCGCCGGGATCCGCTCGGCCGCCACGGACGCGCTGCGCAGCGGCCCGGCCGGCCCCGGCTACGTGCGGGCGCTCGCCGAACTCGCCGCCGTCGAGCTCGCCGAGGGCGGCGACCGGCACGCCGCCGAGCGCTCCCTCGCCGAGCTGTGCGTGCTGACGGCCCGGCACCCGGCCGGCCCGATGGCCGCTCGCGCCCGCGACCTGGCCGGGACCCTGGACCACCGCGTCGTCCACCCCGCGGACCCGCGCTGGGAGAGCCTCACGCCCACCGAGCGGCACACCGCCGAACTGGCGGGCCGGGGCCGCAGCAACCGGGACATCGCCGCGCTGCTGGCCGTCTCCAGCCGCGCCGTCGAACTCCGGCTCAAACGGGCCTACCTCAAGCTCGGCATCCACGGCCGCCCCGAACTGCGGGCGCTGGTCCGTGCCATGGAAGGACACTGAACGATGCTCCACGACCGGGACACCGAACTCGCCGCAGTACGCCGGGCCCTGTGCAACGCCGACGGGGGCCGCTCGTCGCACCTGCTGCTCACCGGTCCGTTCGGCATCGGACGCTCGGCCTTACTGCGCGCCCTGCCCGGTCTGGCCGACGGTCTGCGCGTGCGGGTCCTGCGGGCCGACGCCGCCCCGATGGAGCAGGGCTTCGCGTTCGGTGTCGTGCGCCAGTTGTTCGACAGCCTCCTCACCGTCCTGCCCGCCGACGCCCGGGAGCGGTGGCTCGCGCGCGCCGGAGCGGCGCGTGCCGTCCTCGGCGACTTCGTCCCGGACGCCCTGGACACCCTGGACACCCCGGATGCGACGGACACCCCGGACGCGACGGACACCGCGACGGATCCCGCCGGTGCCGAGCCGACCGGTGCCGTCCTCGCCGACCTGCGCCGCCTGCTCGCCGAACTGAGCGCCGACGCACCCCTGTTGCTGCTCGTCGACGACCTCCAGTGGGCCGACGGCCCGTCGCTGCGCTGGCTCGCCCACCTCACCACCCGCCTCGACGGCCTGCGCGTCGTCGTGGTGTGCACGCTGCGCGACGGCGACCAGGGCTCGTGGCACCCGCTGGTCCGCGAGGTCGCCGACACCGCCCGCGAGCTGCGACTGACGGCGCTGTCGCCCACCGCCACCCGGGCCCTGATCCGCGACCGCTTCACCGACCCGGGCCACCCGCAGACGGCCCGTCCGCAGACCGCCGATCCGGAGACCGCGGACCCCGGCAGAACGGAACCCGCCGGCATCGACACCGAGTTCGCCGACGCCTGCCACCGGTCCGCCGCCGGCAACCCGCTCTTCCTGGTCTCCCTGCTCGACGTCATCGCCGCCACCACGGCCCGCCCGACCGCCGCCCACGCCGAGACCGCCCGCACCCTGCGCCCCGGGCGCCTGCGCGACCGGATCGTGACGTGCCTGCGCACCCAGAGCGCGCCCGTGCGCGACCTCGCCGCCGCGATCGCCACCCTCGGCGAGCCCGGCGACACCGCGCCCGCCGGGCGCCTCGCCGGTCTGGACCCCGTCGGCTGCGCCGCCGCCCTGCACGCCCTGCACCACCTCGGCCTGCTGCCCGACCCGCACCGTGCCGCCTTCGTCCACCCCGTCGTCCGGGACGCCGTCGAGGCCTCGATGAGTGCCGGCGAGCGCCAGCGCCGCCACGAGGGCGCCGCCGCCGTGCTGTACGACGCGGGGCGCCCGGCCGAGGAGGTCGCGGCCCAGCTGATGGCCGTCGCGGCCTCCCGGCACCCGTGGTCGGGCGCCGTCCTGCGCGGCGCCGCCGACACCGCGCTGCGCCGCGGCGAACCCGCGCCGGCCGCCCGCTACCTGCGCCGCGCCCTGCTGGACGTCCCCGACGGCGATCCCGAGCGCGCCCGCCTGCTGGTCGAACTGGCCGTCGCCGAGCGGTCGTTCGACCGGGCGGCGTGCGAGCGGCACATCGCCCAGGCGATCCCGCTGCTCGCCACCGCCCGCGAGCGTGCCGCCGCCGCGCTCCAGCTGCCGGCCAACTTCCTGCGCGCCGCGAGCCCGACCTCCGCCGCCCTGCTGCGCCGGGTCGCGTGCGAACTCGGCGACCCGGACACCCTCGACGGCGCCGCCCGCGAGGCCGCGCTGCGCCTGGAGGCCCGGCTGCGCCACGCGGACTGCCGCGACCCCGCCCGGCTCGCCGACTCCATCGGCCGGCTCGGCGTCATGGAACCGGCGGTGTGCTCGCGCGGCGAGCGCGAGCTGCTGGCCGTCCTGCTGCACGCGGCCACGCTCGGCGCTGGCCGCCCGGCCGCCGAACTGGCCGGGCTGGCCGAGCGGATCCTCGAACGGGAGCCGGCCACCGTCCGCAGCCCGCACTCCGTCGTGCCGCTGCTGGTGACCACGCTGGTCGGCGCGGACGCCCCGGGTGCGCTGGAGTCCTGGCTCTCGGCGGGCGAACGGGGGCGGCACCCGGGCGGCCCGGCCGATGACTCCGCGCCGGGCCACGCCGAGCAGGCCCTCGTCCACCTGGCCCGCGGTCGGCTCGGTCTCGCGCGGGAGCAGGCCGAACGCGCCCGCCTGCGCGCCGAGGCCGGCGGGCCCGAGGGCGACGGCCTCGCCACGGCGGCCCTCGCCGCGGTCGCGCTCGCGGCCCGTGACCTGCCGCTCGGCGCCAAGGTCCTGGCCGACGCGGACCGGCGTTGGCCCACGGGCGCGGCCCCCGCGGCGATGCTCGGACTGCTGCGCGCCCGTCAGCAGGCGCACCGCGGCGACCCTTCCGCCGCCCTGGACACCGTCCTCGCCTGCGGCCGCGAACTGGAGTCTGCCGGCTGGCGCAACCCGGTGCTCTTCCCGTGGCGCCCGTGGGCGGTGGGCCTGGCCCGCCAGCTCGGCGACGCCTTCGCCGCCCGCGCGCTGATCACCGAGGAGCTGGCCCGCGCGGAGGCGTGGGGAGCCCCGGCGGCGCTGGGTCGCGCGCTGCGGCTCCAGGCCGCCCTGGCCGGCGGCGCGCGGGCCGTCGACCTGTTGCGGGAGTCGGTCGAGGTGCTGCGGCGCTCGGCCGACGAGCTCGAACGCGCCCGCGCGCTGCGCGATCTGGGCCGGCGGCTCGGCGGCGGGGCCGAGGCGGCGGCGGTGCGCAGGGAGGCCGCCCGGCTGGCCGCCGCGTGCGGCGCCGGCTGGTCCGAGGAGTGGGCCGGAACCGCGCCGGGCCGGGAGGCCGGGGTGCCGGTGGACGTCGTGCTGACGCCGTCCGAGCGCCGGGTCGCGGACCTCGTCGGGCACGGTCTGACGAACCAGGAGATCGCGGCCGAATTGCGGGTGAGCGCGCGGGCCGTGGAGAAACATTTGACGAATTCCTATCGCAAGCTCGGTATTTCCGGCCGCCGGGAACTTGTGACGGTTCTGTGCGAGGCCGAACCCGTTGTTCGTGTTTGATCCCGGCGACCGCGCCGGAAAACCCGTTCGACCTGCCGCCACGGAATCGAACTCATGCTCGCCGAACCGTGACCGAACCCTACCGAACCTGCCCTGACCTGCAAGGATGTGCACCGTACCGAACGACCGGCCGAACCCCCCGACCCCACACCGAACCACCGGCCGTACGCCCACAGAATTGGACCGGACCAGCCCGGGCGCCGTTGACCTGCCGGATCGGCGGTCCCTAGAGTCGAAGCAGAGTTCACCGCGAATCAGGCCGTTCGAGCCGACCCGGCCCGAAAGAAATGGCCGGGATTTCCCGCGGAAATCAGCACCGCACACGCGCCCCGAAGGGATCCGACTGCCGTGGTCATCTCCTCTTCCGCCCTGGCCGATACCGCTCGGACCATTGTGTGCGATCGAGAGCCAGGTCACGACGCGGCGCCGCAAACCCGCACCGTCACCGATCAGGCCGGCCTCAACATGGCCCAGCTCGACCGCACCCTCACCATCCGGCAGGCCAACGAGGCCTTCTTCTGGCAGTTCGGACGCTCCTCGTCCGAGCTCTGCGGCCGGACGTTCAGCGAGCTCGTCCACCCGAGCGTCCAGCAGCCGCTGCTGCGCCAGTTCTCCGGACTCATCGAGGGCCGCCGGGACCGCTTCGCCACCGACGTCATAGCGATAGGCCCGGACGAGGAGACGTTCACCGTCCCGCTCACCGCCGTCATGGTCCGCGGCGGCCTGCCCGACGAGTCGTCGATCATGGTGATGATGCCCAACCGCGACGGCGAGGCGGCCGAGTCCGAGGTCGTCGCCGGCCGCAAGAAGCTGCTCAGCGAGATCGACGCCCGGATCCTGGAGGGCATCGCGGCCGGCGTCTCCACCGTCCCGCTCGCCGCCCGGCTCTACCTCAGCCGCCAGGGCGTCGAGTACCACGTCACCTGCCTGCTGCGGAAGTTGCGCGTTCCGAACCGCGCGGCGCTCGTCTCGCGCGCCTACTCGATGGGCGCCCTCAAGGTCGGCGTCTGGCCGCCGAAGGTCGTGGAGAGCTTCGTGAAGTAGCGGCACCGCAGGAGCACCCCCCGTCAACGGCGGGGCGCAGCCGGGCAGCACCGGCCGCGCCCCGCCGTTCGCGTGTCCTCCCGTCCTCCCGTCTTCCTGTCCTGGCGTCCTGCCGTCCTGTCACCGCGCGCCTCGACGGCCGCTCAAGGCCCGCTCGAAGCCGGGTGGAGAGTAGTAGTCGCGCCGCTACGCACCGTGTTCTGATCGAGTGCGGGCCCCGGGAGCCCGGAGTGCGGGCCCCGGAGACGGGTCTAGACGCGTGGACATGCACCTGAGCCTGGTGGCCATGGTTCGTCGTCCCGGAGTGGATTTGACTGGGTGCCATGACGACGAACTCGCAGAACGCAGGCAACCGCAACAGCATCCAGACCGCCGAGGGCGCGCAGACCGCCCGGGCCGCCCAGGACGACCGCTCGATGGTCCTGGTGGTCGGCGGCACCGGGAAGACCGGCCGGCGCGTCGCGGACCGGCTGGCCGCCCGCGGCCGGACCGTCCGGATCGGCTCGCGCGCCGCCGACGTGCCGTTCGACTGGAACGACGAGACGACGTGGGAAGCGGCGCTGGAGGGCGTCGGCGCGGCCTACCTCACCTACTACCCGGACCTCGCCTTCCCGGGCGCGGTCGAGTCGGTGGGCGCCTTCGCCCGGCTCGCGGCCCGCCGGGGCGTGGCGAAGCTGGTGCTCCTGTCGGGCCGCGGCGAGGAGGCGGCCGAGGCGGGGGAGAAGGTCGTGATGGAGGCCGGCGCCCGCTGGACGGTGGTGCGCTGCGCGTGGTTCGACCAGAACTTCAGCGAGAGCTTCTTCCTCGACCCGGTGCGCGCCGGTGAGCTGGCGCTGCCGGTGGGCGACGCGGTCGAGCCGTTCGTGGACGCGGACGACATCGCGGACGTGGTGGTCGCGGCGCTCACCGAGGACGGGCACGACGGCGAGGTGTACGAGCTGACGGGCCCCCGGCTGCTCTCGTACGCGGACGTGGCGGCGGAGTTGTCGCGGGCGACGGGCCGGGAGGTGCGGTTCGTGCCGGTGTCGGTCGAGGAGTACCGGGCGGTCCTGGCGCGGGAGGGCCTGCCGGGGGACTTCGCGGAGCTGTTCTCGATGATCCTGGACGGCCGCAACGCCCACACCGCGGACGGGGTGCGCCGGGCGCTGGGCCGGGAGCCGAGGGACTTTGCCGACTTCGCCCGCGAGGCGGCGGCGGCCGGCGTGTGGGAGGTCTGAATGGGAGCCCCGAGCCCGCGCACCGGAGTGCCGGCGGCCCGCCGCCCCTCCCGCCGCCCCTCGAACTGCTTTCCGTAGCACCGCCCGTGAGAGTCCCCGCGCCCGCGGGGACCGGGTGAACCCGAAGGAAGCCCCTGATGCGCTCCGACCAGACCGCACCACCCTCCACCTTCCACGCCGCCTACGGCGCCCCCGCCGCCCCCGCCGCCGCCCGGGGCAAGGCCGCCGGGCCCGTGCTGGTGGCGGCGACCATCGCGATGGGCCTGATGGCGGGCCTGTTCTTCGCCTTCGACGTCTCGGTGATGCCGGGCCTCGCGAAGGGCGACGACCGTACCTACGTGACGGCGATGCAGAACATCAACAAGGCGATCGAGAACGGGCTGTTCGGCCTGGTCTTCGTCGGGGCCTTCGTGGCGACGGGCGTCGCCGCCTACCTCCAGCACCGGGCCGGCCGGCGCAGCGCCGCGTTCTGGGCGGCCGCCGCGACCGTCCTGTACGTGGTCGCGCTGATGGTCACGATGGGTGTCAACATCCCGCTCAACAACCAGCTGGCGGCCGCCGGCGACCCGTCCGCGATCACCGACTTCCACGGCGTGCGGGAGAAGTTCGAGGGTACCTGGGTGGCCACGAACATGCTCCGCACCCTGCTGTGCACGGCGGGCCTGGCCGCCCTCACCCGGGCGCTCGTCCTCCACGGGCGCGGCTCCCGCTGAGCGGCCCCCACCGGCTCCCCACCGTCTGACGTCACCGCCTGACGCCACTGCCCGCCCGGGTCGCACGCACCGGGCGGGCACTGCCGCGTTCACGCCCGCGCGTCCCTCAGGGCGCGCAGGGCGGCGGCCAGTTCCGTGACGGTGGGCCCGGCGGTGGTGGGGCCGTCGGCGGTGGGGTCGTCGGGGTGCAGGGTGACCGTCCAGTCCCGGGCCCGGACGGTGACGGTGACGGCGCCGCGGCGGGTGCGGAGGAAGGCGGGCAGCGTCCGCACCGCCCGTCCGAGGGCGCCGCGGCCGACGGCCAGCACCCGGAGCGCGTCGGCGGGCCGGTCCGCGCCGGCGCCGGTCTCCCCGGCCGTGCCGGTCTCCTCGACCTCCAGCCCCGGGACCCTGCGCAGGTGCTTGCGCAACGGGCGCAGCTCGCCCGGATCCGAGACCGACACCTCGGCGCGGCCCGCGCTCAGCGGCGGCACGACGCGGCCAGCACGAGAAGCAGGACCAGGACGCCGAGGACGGCCGCGCAGCCCGACGCGCCCTGCGGGTTCTTGCGGTCGGCCTCCACGGTGCCGCCGGGCGGCACGCCCGGGTGCCGTCTCGCGTAGTGGTCGATCTGCAGCTCCTCGGCCCGTGACTCCGGGAGCCAGGGCGTGCGGTAGCCGCACTCGCCGCACCAGTAGCGGTACGCCATGTCGTTTCCTCCGAGGTGCCGTTCGCCGTGTCCGTCGTCCGTCGCCGTTCTGTGCGCGGACCCTTCGAGCGTGGCGTCCGCGCAGGTCGCGGGACAGGACAAGGCACCGGCCATATGTGACCGGCCGTCACGGTAGGCTCACGGATGGACATGAGCATGCAAGACCATGGGGGTTTGCCGGAGTGACGGACGAACTCGGCACGCTGTTGCGGCGACTGCGGAAGGAGGCGGGGCTGACGCAGGAGCAGCTCGCGGAGAAGGCCGAGGTGAGCGTACGGACGATCCGTCGGCTGGAGCGCGGCGGCTCCACCGACCACCGGCTCGGGACGGTCCTCCTGATCGCGGACGCGCTGGACGCCTCGCCCGGGGACCGGCAGCGGCTGGCGGCGATCATCACCGAGGGCCCCGGTCCCGAGACACCGCCGGAAGCCCCGCCACCGCCCGCACCCCCGCCATCGCCCGCACCCCCGGCACCCCCGGCGCCCCCCGCACGCCCGGTCCCCGCCGCCCTCGCCGACGCCGTCGACGAGCTCGCCCGCGAGGTCCGCCGCCGCTGGCGCCGCGAGGAGGAGCAGCGCCGTGTCCACGACCCGTTCCCGTTGCCGGTGCGCTGGCGGCCCGCGCCCGAGGACCTGATGGACAGCCCGGAGAACGTCCAGCGCCTCGCGCCCGGCGAGCGGGCGGCCCGCCTGGACCTCGACGGCGACCTCCGCTCGGTGGCCGAGGTCTACGGGCAGATCCCCTCGGGCCGGCTCGTGGTCCTCGGCCGGGCCGGCTCCGGCAAGTCGATCCTGACGATCCGCTTCGTCCTGGACCGGCTGCGGGACCGGGCCGTCCCGTCCCGCGTGCCGGTGGTCTTCAGCCTCGGCTCCTGGGACCCGACCACCACCACGCTGCGCGACTGGCAGATCGACCTGCTCCTGCGCGACCACCCGCACCTCGTCGGCCGGGGCCCCGGCGGCGGCACGCTCGCCGCGGCGCTGATCGACGCCGACCTCGTCCTGCCCGTCCTCGACGGCTTCGACGAGATCGCCGAGGGCCTGCGCCGCGACGCCCTCGACGCGCTCAACGACACCTCCCAGCCGCTCGTCCTCACCAGCCGCCGCGCCGAGTTCGCGGAGGCGGTCGAGGCGGCGAGCACGCCCCTCGTGTGGGCCGCCGGGATCGAGCTCACCGACCTCACCCCCGCGGACCTCACCGACTACCTGCCCCGCACGGCCCGCCCGGTGACCGCGGGCCCCGGCGGGCCCGAGCCCCTCTGGGACGCCGTCCTCGCGGAGCTGCGCACCGGCCGCACGGACGGCGGCGTGCGCCTCGCCCGCGTCCTGAGCACCCCGCTGATGGTCATCCTGGCCCGGACGATGTACAGCGACGCCCCCGACCGCAGACCCGCCGAACTCCTCGACGGCGAGCGCTTCCCCACCGAGCACGCCCTGGAGGAGCACCTCCTCGCCGGCTTCGTCCCCGCCCTGTACCGCCGCCGAGCCCCCGAACGCGATCCCGTCGCCGGGCGCCCGCCGCGCACGTGGGACGCCCAGCGCGCCGAGCGCTGGCTCGGCTACCTCGCCGACCACCTCGTCCGCCACGACCGGCCCGACCTGGCGTGGTGGCAGATCGGCGGCTCGGTGCGCCGCCCGACCCGGATCCTGGCGACCGCCCTGGCCGCCGCGCTGTGCGTCACCGTGGCGGAGTGGCTGGTCGGCGTGGTCCTCGTCGTGTTCTACCGGAGCAACCCGATGGTCAAGTGGGAGCGGTTCCTCCTGGAGAGCGTCCTCGTCGGGCCCATCGCCGGCCTCGCCGTCGGCGCGGTCTACGCGGTCATGACGGTCTTCGGCGGCCTCGCCCTGGAGCCCACCTACGTCCGGCTGCGGCTGTTCGCCCGCCACCACGGCGGCGGGCCGCGCACGGTCCGGGTGTTCACCGGCCGGTTCGCCGCCATCATGCTCGGCGGTACGGTGCTCGGCGTCGGCGCCGCGCCCGCCCAGACGCTCCAGCACGCGCTGTACTTCGGCGTCCCGCTGACCGAGCGCGACGTCATCGTGGGCATGCTCATCAACATGCTCGTCTACGGGCTGATCTTCGGCTCGGCGGCCGGCTCGGTCTTCGGCCTCACGAGCATGCTCGAAGCGCCGCTGGACACCGCCTCGGCGGCCACCCCGGTCGCCCTGCTGTCCTCGAACCGGACCACCGTCAGCCGGCAGGTGCTGGTCCTCGTCCCGGCGTTCACGCTCGCGATCGCGCTCGGCGGGCGGGTGATCGTGGCCGCGCTGAGCGGCCCGCTCGGCGTGCTGAACTGGCCGCTCGCGGACGGGCTCTACATCGGGGCGATCGGCGGCATCGGCGGCACCCTCGCCTACGCGCTCGGCTTCACCGCCTGGGGGCAGTGGATCATCCTGACCCGCGTCTGGCTCCCGCTGACCGGACGCCTGCCGTGGAACGTCGCGGCCTTCCTGGACGATGCCTACCGGCGCGGCGTGCTGCGCCAGAGCGGCGCCGTCTACCAGTTCCGCCACCTGCGGCTGCAGTACCACCTCGGCCACACGTTCCGCCGGGAGCACGCCCACTACCGGCAGGCCACCTTCCCCGAGGCGGCCCGCCTGCCGTCCACCACCTCATAGCGCCGTTCAGCCACGGATCCCGGCCGCCGCGAGCCTGCGCTCCACCTCGTCCCACTCGGGCGCGACGAGCGCGGTCGGCCGGGACCCGACGCCGAGGTCCTTGAAGCCGCTGGACGTCGACACGCAGACCACCGGGCCCTCGACGTCCCCCACGGCGCGCAGCCCGGCCAGACCGGCCGCCGAGGACAGTTCCGTCCACAGCCCGGCGCGGGCCAGCTCCCGCTGGGCGGCGGCCAGTTGGGCGTCCTCCAGGGCGAGTGCCCGCCCGCCGCTGCCGCGCACCGCGAGCACCCCGCGGTAGCCGCTGACCGTGCTGACGATCGAGTACGCGTCCGTCGGCCTCCGCTCGGCGTGCGCCACCGGCAGGCCCTCCCGCACGGCCTGCGCGAGCGGCGCGGCGGCGGCCGGCTCGCAGGCGAAGATCCGCGGCACCCGGTCCGTCACACCGAGCCGCTCCAGCTCGACGAAGCCCTTCCACACGCCGTACAGCAGCTCGGCGTACCCCGTCGGCACGAAGACCGCGCCCGGCACGCCGAGGTCCCGGTGGATCTCGTACGCGATGGTCTTGTACCCCTCGGGCCCGTACGCGTGCCCGGTGTGCGTCGTGGTGAGGTTGCTGACGGGGTGCAGGCCCAGCCGCTCGACGACCTGCCGCATCAGCGGCCACCGCGCCTCCCACGGCACCGGCAGCACCACCGCGCCGTACGCGTTGAGGAACGAGTCGACGGCGGGCGGCAGGCTCGGGCCCGTGAACACCACGCACGGCAGCCCCGCCCGCGCGGCGTACGCGGCGGCGGAGGCGCCGTGGTTGCCGGAGGACGCGACGACGATCCCGGGCGCTCCGGCGGCCACCGCGGCGCTCGTCGTGCAGCGGTTCAGCCGGTCCTTGTGGCTCCAGGTGGGGTTGCGCGACTCGTCCTTGACGTACACCCCCGGCTCCAGCTCCACCAGCGGCGTGCCGCCCTCGCCGAGGCCCGGCGCGAGCAGCGGCGGCAGCAGCGGCGCCCAGCGGTCCAGCCCCGCCCGCCCGGCCGGCCCCCCGTACCGCGCCGAGGGGCCGAACAGCGCCTCGACGTCCACCTTGTCGTAGGCGTAGTCGACCTCGGCCGGGTACGACACCTCCGGCGTGCTCGTCTCCGGACAGCCCTCCGTGAGCGGCGGCAGCAGCGGATAGCCGACCGCCGGATCGCCAAGGGAGCGCTGACCGGTGGCGAGGGAGGCAGGGTAAGCGTCAAGGACCATGGGCCGACCTTACGACGGCCGTCGGCGCGCTGTCCGAAGAACCGTCAGAAGATCGAGCAGCCCGACAGCGTCGTCATCGCGTCCAGCGCGGCCACCGCCGCCACCGAGTTGCCCGCCTGGTCCAGCCGGGGGCCCCACGCGCAGACCGCCGCCCGCCCGGGCAGTATCGCCAGGATGCCCCCGCCCACGCCGCTCTTGCCCGGCAGGCCGACCCGGAACGCGAACTCGCCCGCCGCGTCGTACGTCCCGCACGTCACCAGCACCGCGTTGACGCGCTTCGCCTCGCTGCGCGACATCATCCGCGAGCCGTCCGCCCGCACGCCGTACCGGGCCAGGACGGACCCCGCGAGCACGAGGTCCCGGCAGCTGGCCGCGATCGCGCAGTGCGCGTAGTAGTGGCGCAGGACGTCCTCGACCGGGTTCTCCAGGTTGCCGTGGCTCGCGATGAAGTGCGCCAGCGCGGCGTTGCGGTGGCCGTGCTCGGCCTCCGACTCCGCCACCACCGGGTCGGTGTCCAGCAGCGGGTTGCCCGCCTCGCGGCGCAGGAACTCCCGCACCGCCCCGGACGCGTCGCCGGTCAGGCTCTGCAGCCGGTCGGTGACCACGAGCGCGCCCGCGTTGATGAACGGGTTGCGCGGGATCCCGTGCTCCGTCTCCAGCTGCACCAGCGAGTTGAACGGGTTGCCGGACGGCTCGCGCCCCACCCCGCGCCACAGCCCGTCCCCGCCGTACGACAGGGCCAGCAGCAGGCTGAACAGCTTCGAGACGCTCTGGATCGAGAACGGGCTCTCCCAGTCCCCGACGCCGAACAGCTCCCCGTCCACCGTCGCGACCGCCATCCCGAACGCCTCCGGATCGGCCGCCGCCAGCGCCGGGATGTAGTCCGCGACCTGCCCCTGACCCGTCGTCGCCCGCGCGGCGATCTCCGCCGCCTCCAGCAGCCCCCGATAGTCCAGGCTCTCCCCGACGGGCACACCGTTCACCGCTGTTCCTCCACATACACGCGTTTCGGCCCCGATTATCCCTGCCCGCCGTCCCCGCCGGGGGACCCGCCCCGGCACCGGGGCCCCCGGCGCGCCCTGGTAGCGTCGACGGGCCGGCCGCGGGACTCCGGTGCGACTTCCGGAACGTGCCTTTACCGCAATGATTCGCAGTTCGCGCCCCCATTCCCCGGCCGGCACCTGCCCGCCCCCATCGCCGGAAGGCCCGGAAGGCCATGGACGCGTACGCCGACCTGATCGCCGCAGACGACGTGCTGCTGTTCGTCAACGCCGCCATCACCGCCACCGGCCAGCGCGAGTTCCACGCCACCGCCGACCAGCAGCAGCTCTCGCTCGGCTTCCTCCACGCGTACGTGCGCGTCAACTACCGCGAGCCCTACGCGGCCGCGCTCGCCCTCGACATCAACGACCACAACGCCGCGCTCATCATCCGCCACCTGCTGGAGACCACCCGCGACGCCACCCCCGAGCAGCGCCGCGCCGAAGGCCGGCTCATCGCCCGCCGCCTCGCCCTCCTGCCCCCGCAGCGCGTCTACCGGCTCATCGCCGAACTGCGCCGCCGCAAGGTCAACAACCGCCGCACCCGCGCCATCCTCCGCGACTGGCTCGCCGCCCGCCCCGACCAGGCCCTCGACGCCGTCAAGTACCGCGCCGGCCTCAAGCGCGCCCTGCGCCACACCCACCTGCGCCCCGGCCACGACGAGGTCGGCGCCTTCCTCTTCGCCCCCGCCGCCGCCCGGGCCCCCTACCGCACGCCGCTCCTCGACGCCTGGCGCCGCGCCCACTACGAGCAGGGCGCCCTCTACGAACTGCCCTACACCGTCGCCGAGGGCTTCGCCCACCGCCACGGCATCCCGCGCGGCGCGTTCCTCGACCGCATCGCCCCCCGGATGACCGCCCTCGAACGGCTGCGCCTCCAGGAGTCCGCCCGCGGCCGGGGCGCCACCGTCGGCACCGACCTCGCCCGCATGCCGCTCACCCGTCTCGCGACCTACGTCCTCGCCCTGCCGGCCGAGGACCGCACGGCCCGCCGCGCCGAACTCACCGCCGCCCTGCGGACCGCCGCCCGCCGCGCCGCCGGAGCGCAGGCCGGCACGTGGGGGCGGGTCGCGGCCGTCCTGGACGACTCCTTCTCGGCGTACGGCTCGGGCGTCAAGCGCCGCCGCCCGCTGGCCGTCGCCCTCGCCTGCCACTTCCTCCTGGACGCCCTCGCCGCCGACTACACCGCCCACTGGACCAGCGGCCGCACCGACGCCCTCCTCGCCCACCCGCACGGACCCACCCCGCTCGGCCGCCGCATCCTCGACGCCCTCGACGCCGCCCCCGAACCCCCGCAGCGCCTCGTGATCGTCTCCGACGGCTGGGACAACGCCCCGCCCGGCCTCGCCGCCGAGGTCCTGCGCGTCTGGCGCACCCGCCTCGACCCCGAGCGGCGCACCGGCATCGTCCACCTCAACCCCGTCTTCGACGCCGACGGCTTCGACGTGCGCCGCCTGGCCCCGACCGTCCCCACCGCCGGACTGCGCGACGCCGAGGACCTGCCCGCCCTCGTCGAGTTCGCGCGCTTCGCCGAGGGCCGCACCGACCTCGCCGAACTCACCGCCCACCTCGCGGCGTGCACCGCCCGCTTCCTCGCGGCCGGGGAGGCCCGATGACGACCACCGCCTTCCGGATCGACCCGGCCGGCCTCGACACCCGGCCCGCCCAGGTGTGGGGCGGCGTGCGGCTCGTCCCGCTCGTGCGCGACGAGCCGATCGCCGACCTGCGCCTGCACCAGGAGCTGTACGACCGCGAGTACGCCTCCATCGCCGTCGGCCGGCGCACCGCCTACACCTCCTACATCCCCCACGGCTTCGTCGCCGACTGGACCCGCGACGGCACGCCCGCCGCCGCGTACGGCACCCAGCTCACCGGCCCCGGCGGCGACACCGCCCCCGAACGTCTCCGGCTGCAGCCGCCCCGCCGCATGGCCAAGCGCGAGAGCCGCACCCGGCTGCGCTTCCTGCCCCTGCACCTCGCCCTGGAGGGCTACCTGGCCCTGCACTTCGGCGGGCCCACCATCGCGTGGGAGCAGTGGTCCCAGCAGGCCCTGCGGCGCGGCCTGTCACCGCGTGCCGAGGAGGCCTACAGCGGCGACCAGGTGCGCGGACTCGCCGACGCCCTGCGGGTGTTCGAGATCCACCCCGGCCAGTGCGGCGTCGCCGTGTACGTCGCCGACGCCCTCGCCGCCGCGTTCGTGCTGCCGCACCCGGACGACTACCGCGCCCTGCACCGCAGCCTCCTCCTCGACCTGTACGGCGAACTCGTCCACCACTACGCCACCTACGCCGCCCCCGTCCCGGACTTCCGGGCCGACCTGAGCACGACCTCCGTCCGCTCCCTCGCCGACCTGCGCACCGCCGTCGACGAGCAGGAGCGCGCCTGGTCCCGCTTCCACACCACGACCATGGCCGACGGCCTCCTGGACGCCGACTACCGGGCGCAGACCGTCTACCGGATGTCCCGCTTCACCCTCTCCCGCTTCCTCCCCGACTTCCGCCCCAAGCAGGAGAACCACATCGGCGAGGCCGTCACCGACGACACCGGCCGCCTCGCCTACCTCAAGACCTTCCGCCTCTCCGAGGCCCAGGTCCGCCGGGGCCACCTCCTGACCCGTCTGGCCGCCCACGACTGGCACCTCGCGGACACCGCCGCCGCCCTGGGCCTCACCACGCCCCAACTCGCCCTGCGCCTCGAAGGCGCGGGCTTCGGCCACCTGCTCCGGCAGGACATCCTCGACCACTACCGCAAGCAGGCCCGGCAGGCCGGTTAGTGGCTGGAGGGCGCTCCTCCCGGCCTCCTCGCCCCGTCCGTGACCCGACCGCCGTTCCCCGGACGACCGCCGGATAGGGTGCGGCCATGGTTGATTCCGCATCACACGCCGTCACTGCCAAGGCCGTCGCGCGCCGCCTCCTCGGGGAACTCGGCGCCGCAGGGCTGACCCTGGAGGCCGTCGCCGCCGCAGCCGGGCCGGCCCTCGCGGACGTCCAGGCGGTGTACCCGCACCGGGACGACCTGCTCACCGCGCTGATCCTCGACGCCTACAACGCCTCCGGCGCCGCGATGGAGGACGCCGACCGCGCCGCCCGGGACGCCGGGGAATCCGCGGGCGCGAGGCTCCTCGCCGTGACGCGCGCACTGCGCGGCTGGTCCTTCGCCCACCCCGAGGAGTTCACCCTCGTCTACGGCTCGCCCGTCCCCGGCTACCACGCCCCGCAGGAGACCGTCCCGGCCGCGTCGCGCACCCCCGCCGTGCTGGCGGCGATCGTGCGCGAGGCCCTGGAGGCCGGCGAACTGACCCCGCCCGCACGGAAGGTCCCCGGCCCGCCGCTGCTGCGCCCGGAGGCGGTGGAGCTCTTCGGCGGCGCGCCGGGGGAGCCGTTCTCCGACGTCGTCGAGCGCGGCATCGTCCTGTGGAGCGGCCTGATCGGCCTGCTGGTGTTCCAGGTGTTCAGCCGCACCCACGACAGCGTCCGGGACGAGGCCGCGTTCTTCGACTACGCCGTCGCCGTCGCGGCCGAGGGCGTCGGCCTCGTGGTGCCGCTCTGACCAAGCCCTGCCTAGCGTTCGTCCCGCCGGGCCAGGACGGGCTTGACGTCCAGGAGCGGCGTGCCGTCGACGGCTTCGAGACCGCTCACGCGGATCCGCAGGCCGTCGACGGCGAGGATGGTGACGCGGTGCAGGCCGATCGGGTTGGGCCGGTCGGGGGAGCGGGTGGCGAAGACGCCGGTCTCCGGCCGGGAGCGCTCCCCGCGCGGGCGGACGGCGAGCACCTCGCGGTCCGCCCGGTCGAGCCAGGTGAGCAGCAGGACCTCCTGCCCGACCGCCAGGTCGGCGAGGGCGCGTTCCACCGCGGGGTCGAACGCCGGCCAGGCCTCCGGCCCGCCCTCGTCGCCCTGCCGGGGCGCGTCGGAGCGGTCCAGCAGCGGTGATTCCACCCGGCCGATCGCCCGTACCTCGAAGTGCCCGTCCGCCATCGCTCGCTCCCCGCTCGGTGGTTGTCGCTCCCGGTCCGTCCGATCCCTCCGATGATGCCGTGCGCGGCGCTCAGGCGCGCAGGAACGCCTCCAGGGCGCTCGCGAAGGCCACCGGGATCTCGTACATCGGGTAGTGGCCGGAGTTGGGCAGGGCCTCCAGCTCGGCCTGCGGGTAGTGGGTGAGCCAGGTGCCGCGCATCGCCTCGGCGGTGAGGGCGAGGTCGTGCTCGCCGACGAACACCTTGACCGGCAGCGGGCTGCCCGCGACCTTGGCCGCGAAGTCCTGGGTGGTCCAGTCGGCGAGGTAGGCGGCGAAGGCCTCCGGCCGGGAGCCGGCCACCGAGCGGGCCGTCATCGCGTCGAGCCAGCGGGGGTTGGCCCGCTGCCCGGTGACGAGGTCGAGGATCGCCCGCCGGTTGGCCGGGTTCTGCGCGGCGCCGTGGAAGAGGTCGTACGCGTCGCCCTCCAGCGGGTAGGCGCTCGCGGGCACGGGCGTCACGCCGACCAGCTTGCGCACCCGGCCGGGCGCCTCGGCGAGGATGCGCTGCGCGGCCTTGCCGCCCATCGAGTGGCCGACGACGGAGAAGGTGTCCCACCCGAGCCGGTCGGCCAGCGCGAACGCGTCCGAGGCGATCTCGGCGAGCGTGAACTCGCCCTCCACGTCCAGCCGTTCGCCGTAGCCCCGGTAGTCGAGGAAGGCGTAGCCGAAGGCCTCCGGGTCGAGGTAGTCGAGGAACGGGCCCCAGGCGGCGCTGGTGCCGAACCAGTCGTGCAGGACCAGGACCTTGTGCTCGCCGGTGCCGAGGGCGCGGTGGGCGATCGTCATGCGGACTCCTGTCGGGTGGGGTGGCGCGTGATGGCGGGCCGTTACCTTCCCAGCCCGGGCCGAAGTACTCCTGGGCTCCGCCGGGCCCTCCGGAGCGCCCTTCGCCGTGGGCCGTGCCGGTGCCCCGGCGGCGGCTTCGGCCTCGGGCTCCGGGCCGGACTCGACGGCTGCGGGGCCGGCCTCGCCCGGGGCCGACGGGGCCGCGCGGCTTCGCGTGGAGGCACTCGTTCGGTGGTCACGGCTTTTGCCCTCCCGGTGGGCGCCCGCAAGGTGGAGGCAGGAAGACCGTCCCCGAGGAGCGACAGGCGGAGAGCCATGCCGATCTACCAGACCGCGCGCTACCGAGTGAACGCCGAGGCCGTCGACCGGGTCCTGGCGGCGATCGAGGAGTTCGTCGGCTACGTCGCGGCGCACGAGCCCGACACGTGGATGTACACGGCCTGGCAGCAGAAGGACGACCCGACGCGCTTCGTCCACCTCTTCACCTTCGCCGACGAGGCCGCCCACCGGGCGCACGGCGAATCGGAGGCGGTGCGCCGGTTCCAGGCGGCCTACGCGCCGGAACTCTCCGAGGGGCCCGTGGTGTTCACCGACTACCGGCTGGTCGCCACCAACGCGGGCCGACGGGCGAGCGCGCCCTGACCTTCGGCGCCCTGACCTTCAGCGCCCGACCGGCCGGGGTCAGAGCGAGTGGGCCACCGGGTGGCGGGGCTGGTAGAGGCCGACCTCCCCGCCGCCGGGCAGGCGCAGGGCGGTCTTCAGCCCCCAGCCGACGGAGGTGACCGGCTCGGTGAACTCCACCCCGCGCGCGGTGAGTTCGCGGACGGTGGCGTCGATGTCGTCGCACATCAGGAACAGCTCGTGCGAGGGCGAGCCGCCCGGGTGGACGGCGATCTCGGCCGGGGGCAGCTTGAAGACCAGCCACCCGCCGCCCGCGTCGACGTGCGGCCAGCCCAGCACGTCGCGCAGGAAGACGCGGTCGGCCTCCGCGTCACGGCTGTGGATGATCAGGTGGGCACCGTTGATCATGTACTCACGGTAACCGGTGTCGGCCCTCACTGCCTCCGCAGGTCGCCGGAGAAGCCCGCGACGACCAGGTGCAGGCTGCCGTCCGCGTTGCGGGTGTACACCTGGTCGTAGGGCCAGGCGACGCACCCGCTGCCCGGGCTTATCGGCGCCGTGCGCAGGACGACGCGGTCGGCGGCGGCCGACGTGAGGCTCGCGGTGGCGTCGCAGGACGGTGTGCCGGCGCCGGTGTTGTTGGTGATCTCGGCGACGGGCTCGCCCTTCTGGCCCTGCCGGATGGTGATCTTGAAGTCCGCCTCCGCGCGGATCGCGGGGCTGCCGAGCCGGCCCGCCCAGGTGCCCAGGAAGTCCGCGGGTATCGCGCCCGCAGGCGTCGGGGCCGGTGTCGGCGTCGGGCTCGGTGCCGGGGCTGTGGTGGTCACCGCGACGGCCGTCGTGGGCCGACCGGCCGAGGAGGTGCTGCTGCCGCTCGCCGTGGTGCCGTCGGGTCGGTTCCAGAGGTACACGCCGGTGCCCAGCAGCGCGGTCGTCAGGACGGCGGCGACGGCCACGCCGATGCGCCCGAGGCCCCGGCCGGGGGGTTGCCGGTACGGCGGCGGGTAGGGCGAGGGAGGGGTGGCGGCCAGGGGCTGGGGCGGGGCCTGGGGCGGAGGCGGGCCGAACCGCCCGGTCGGGGGTGCGAAGGCCGGCGGTGTGGGCGCCACGGTCGGGGGCGGCGGAGCAGGGGCCGCGGCGGCTCCGTCCAGGTCCAGCAGCTCGACCGCCAGCCCCGCGAGCGACCCGGCGACCGCCGGCGGCAGCCACGTTCTCCGGTTCAGGCGCTCGGCCGCCCCGGGGTCGTCGGCGGCCAGCCACGCCCCCAGCCGCTCCGGGGACGGCCGGTCCGCGGGGTCCTTCGCGAGGCAGGCCGCCACGATCGCGCACAGCCGCGGGTCCACCGCGTCCAGCGGCCCGAGGTCGGGGTCCTCGTGCAGCACCCGGTAGATCATGACGTGCGCGCTCACCCCCGAGCCGAACGGCGCCTCGCCCGTCGCCGCGTACGCGAGCACCGCGCCGAGCGAGAACACGTCCGACGCGGGCCCGGCCTTGGCGCCCCCGGCCTGCTCGGGCGAGAGGAAGCCGGGGGAGCCGACGACGAACCCGGACTGCGTGAGCGCCGTCGCGTCCAGGGCCCGGGCGATCCCGAAGTCGATCAGCCGCGGCCCGTCCAGCGCCAGCAGCACGTTCGACGGCTTGACGTCCCGGTGCACGAGCCCGCGCCCGTGCACGGCCGCCAGCGCCTCGGCCAGCCCGGCCCCGAGCGAGCGGACGGCCGGGGCGGGCAGCGGCCCGAAGTCCCGCACCGCCGCGCTCAGCGCGGGCCCGGCCACGTACCCGGTGGCCACCCACGGCCGCTCGCCCTCGGTGTCCGCGTCCAGCACCGGCGCCGTCCACCTCCCGCCCACCAGGCGGGCCGCGGCCACCTCCTGCCGGAACCGCACCCGGAACTCCGGGTCCGCCGCGAACTGCGCGTGCACCGTCTTGACGGCCACCGTCCGCCCGCCGGCCGTCCGGCCCAGGTAGACCAGGCCCATCCCACCCGCACCCAGGCGGCGCAACAGCCGGTACTCGCCCACCTGCCGCGGATCCCCGGGCCCCAGTGCCTCCACGCCGCCGCTCCCCTCGCCGCCCCCGCCCACCGTCACGTCACGCCAGACGGTACCGGTGCACCACCCGGTTGCGGGCCGGAGCTCCGAACATCCGCTCCAGTGAGCGGACTTACGCGTTCCCGTCCAGCACGAGCGCCCACGCCAGGCAGCCCAGCGACGCCGTGCACAGCACCGCCCGCAGCACGTTGAACCGGGCCCAGCGCTCCTCGAACACGCGTCGCACGGCCGCCGGGTCAGCGATCCGCGCCGGCGAACCGGCCTTCTCCAGCTGGTCGTTGAGAGGGATGTTCACCGCCCGGGTCACACCGATGTTCCCCACGTACAGCACCAGCGCCGCGATTGTGGCGGGCAGCGCGTCGTGCCCCTCCTCGGGCAGGTGCAGTGCGACGGCCGCGGCGCCGAACAGCAGCGCGCCGACGTAGCCGAGCACGAACCAGCCGTTCAGGATCGCGACGTTGACCTTCTGCATCACGTCGATGAACGTGCGGTCGTCGACCCGCCGCAGCGCGGGCATCACGGAGCACGCGTAGGCGTAGAACAGGCCCGCGGTCAGCCCGCAGGTGATCGTCGCCGCCACGAGCACGAGTGTGCGCGACAGTTCCATCTCGAAGGGCCCCTCACTGTGTGTCTCGGAGTCCCGGCGTCCCGATCCCTCGGTGCCCGCTGACTCGGTCCGTCCCCGTGCGCGTCGATCATCGGGCACGAACGGGTGCCGGGGCCACCCCGGCCGCTCAAGACGCCCTCAAATGACAATCCGTCAAATCATGCTCCCGCATCTACACTTGGCGGCCATGGACACGCTGACCGGACTCCTGGACGGCCCCAAGGCGCGCGGGGCGTTCCTGCTGCGCTCGATCCTCACCCCGCCGTGGTCGCTGCGCATCGAGGACCGCGCGCCGCTCTCCGTGGTCACCATGGTCCGCGGCGACGCGTGGATCCTGCCCGAACGCGGCACCCCGCTGCTCCTGCACCCCGGCGACGTCGCCATCGTGCGCGGCCCCGAGCCCTACACCGTCGCCGACGACCCCGACACGCCCGTCGACGTGATCGTCGGCCCCGGCCAGCAGTGCTCGCGCGGCGGCGTCGACGTCTCGGAGACCATGGCCCTCGGCGTCCGCACCTGGGGCCACGGCAACGAGCGCGACGACGCGTCCTCCGTCGTCCTCTCCGGCACCTACCAGGCCGAGCACGAGATCGGCCAGCGCCTCCTCGCCTGCCTGCCCGCCCTGCTCGTCCGCCCGGCCGGCACCGCCGCCGACGACACGCTGATCCACCTCCTCGCCGCCGAGATAGGGCGCAACGAGCCCGGCCAGGAACTCGTCCTGGACCGCATCCTCGACCTCCTCGTCGTCTCCGTCCTGCGCGCCTGGCTCGCCGCGCCCGACTCCGGCGCCCCCGCCTGGTACCGCGCCCAGCACGACCCCGTCGTCGGGCCCGTGCTGCGCCTCATGCACGACGACCCGGCCACCCCCTGGACCGTCGCCGACCTCGCCCAGCAGGTCGGCGTCTCCCGGGCCGGCCTCGCCCGCCGCTTCACCGCCCTGGTCGGCGAGCCCCCGATGGCCTACCTGGCCGGCTGGCGCCTCGCCGTCGCCGCCGACCTCCTGCGCGAGCCCGAGTGCACTGTCGCCTTCGCGGCCCGCAAGGTCGGCTACAGCAACGCCTTCGCCCTCTCCGCGGCCTTCAAGCGCGTGCGCGGCGTCAGCCCCCAGGAACACCGGCGCCTCGCCTCCACGGGCACCCCGAACCCCACGCCGGGCTTCTCCGGCCCCGCCGAGACGGTCGTCCTGGCCGGCTGACGGCATCTTCACTCCTGGTGACCGTACGGTCGCCGAAAGAGATCTTCGCGCATCCTCGAAAAATCCTGGCGAGGGATGTCGAGAACGCGCGCCCGGCTCCGTCCCCGGGGTGGAAGCGACCACAATGGGTCGCACCGCACCGAGGAGAGACACCATGGCCAAGTACCTGCTGCTGAAGCACTACCGAGGCGCCCCGGCTCCGGTCAACTGCGTCCCGATGGACCAGTGGACGCCGGAGGAGATCTCGGACCACATCCGCTTCATGCACGACTTCGCCGCCCGGCTGGAGAAGACCGGCGAGTTCGTCGACGCCCAGGGCCTCGCCCCCGAGGGCATGTGGGTCCGCTACGACGGCGAGGGGCGCCCGGCGGTCACCGACGGCCCGTTCCCCGAGACCAAGGACCTCATCGCCGGCTGGATGATCATCGACGTGGACAGCCGCGAGCGCGCCGTCGAACTCGCCGGCGAGCTGTCCGCCGCCCCCGGCGCCGGCGGCAGGCCGATCCACGAGTGGCTGGAGGTCCGCGAGGTCATGGCCGCGCCGCCCACCATCACCGAGTAGCCTGCCGGGACGTGACCACCCCCATGGACGAAGCACTGCTCAGGAGCCTCACCCCGGGCGTGCTCGGCGCCCTCGTCCGCCGCGGAGCCGACTTCGCGGCGGCCGAGGACGCCGTCCAGGACGCCCTCGTCGAGGCCCTCCGGGTCTGGCCGGCCGACCCCCCGCGCGACCCGAAGGGCTGGCTGGTCACCGCCGCCTGGCGCAAGTTCCTCGACGCGACCCGGGCGGACGCCGCCCGCCGCCGCCGTGAGGACCGCGTCGACGAGGAGCCGCCGCCCGGGCCCGCGCCCGCGGCGGACGACACGCTCCAGCTCTACTTCCTGTGCGCCCACCCGTCGTTGACGCCCGCCTCCGCGGCCGCCCTCACCCTGCGCGCCGTCGGCGGCCTGACCACCCGCCAGATCGCCCGGGCCTACCTCGTCCCCGAGGCGACCATGGCCCAGCGGATCAGCCGCGCCAAGCGCACCGTCGCCGGCGTGCGCCTCGACCGGCCCGGCGACGTCGCCACCGTGCTGCGCGTCCTCTACCTGGTCTTCAACGAGGGCTACTCCGGCGACGTCGACCTCGCCGCCGAGGCCGTCCGGCTCACCCGGCAGCTCGCCGCCGTGATCGACCACCCCGAGGTGGCCGGACTGCTCGCCCTCATGCTGCTCCACCACGCCCGCCGCGCCTCCCGGACGGCGCCCGACGGCGGCCTCGTACCGCTCGCCGAGCAGGACCGCGCCCGGTGGGACACCGGCCTGATCGCCGAGGGCGTCGGGATCCTCCAGGCGGCGCTCGCCCGGGACCGGCTGGGCGAGTTCCAGGCCCAGGCCGCCATCGCGGCGCTCCACGCGGACGCGCGGACCGTCGAGGAGACCGACTGGGTGCAGATCGTCGAGTGGTACGACGAGTTGGCGCGCCTGACCGACAGCCCGGTCGTCCGCCTCAACCGCGCGGTCGCCGTGGGCGAGGCCGACGGCGCCCGCGCCGGGCTGGCGGCCCTCGCGGCGCTGGACGACTCCCTGCCCCGGCACACGGCGGCGTCCGCGTACCTCCACGAGCGCGACGGCGACCTGGCGACGGCGGCCCGGCTGTACGCCGAGGCCGCGCACAAGGCGCCCAACCTGGCGGAGCGCGACTACCTGACGCGGCAGGCGGCGCGGCTCAACGCCCGCCTGCGGGGGTGAGCCGCCCCCGGCCGCAGGATCGAGCCTTCGTCGGTAATTCGGTTGACCTCGTGGTACGGGAACGATCCACTGTGGCACGGGACATCACGCGTCGTGAGTCCGGCAGCCAGGGGAGGCAGCAGCACCGATGGAGATCCGTTCCACGAGCCAGGACGACCACGGCGTCTTCCTCGACACGCTCTTCGCCGCGTTCGGACGCTTCCCGGAGACCCCGGCCGAGGACGGCAGCGGGGTCTGGTGGTCGGCCCTGGAGCTGGACCGCGGCGTGCTCGCCGAGACCTCGGACGGCCGTCCCGTCGGCACCGCCATCGCGTACTCCTTCGAACTCACCCTGCCCGGTGGGATCGTCGTCCCGGCCCCCGGGGTGTCGGGCGTCGGCGTCCTGCCCTCGCACCGCCGCCAGGGCGTGCTCACCGCGATGATGCGGCACCAACTCGACGACTTCCGGGCCCGGGGCGAGTTCCTCTCCGTCCTGCTGGCCTCCGAGGCGGGCATCTACGGCCGGTTCGGCTACGGCCCGGCGACGTACACGGGCCGCCTGACGGTGCCGCGTCACCGGGGCGCGTTCGCCGCGCCCCGGGCCGGCGCCGCCGCGCCGGCGGGCTCGGTCGAACTGCTGCGGCGCGCCGAGTGCGGCGCCATCCTGGAGGACGTCTACGACCGGTACCGCCGCGCCCAGCCCGGCGCCGTGTCCCGGCCGCCCCACTGGTGGGCCCGGGGCGCCGGTCACGCGCCGACCGCCCGGACGCCGCGCTACGTCGCCGTCCACCGCGGCGCCGACGGCGTGCCGGACGGGTACGCCAGCTACTCGATGGGCGACCCCGACATCCTCACGGTCGACGAGATCATCGCCACCGACGACGCGGCCTTCACCGCCCTCGCCCGCTACCTGCTCGGCCACGACCTCGTCAGCCAGGTCGTGTTCAAGCACGTCCCGCCGGACCACCCGCTGCGCTGGCAGCTCGCGGACTTCAACGCCGGCCAGGTGGCCAACCACTCCGAGTGGCTGTGGGTGCGGCTGCTCGACGTCCCGCGCGCGCTCACCTCGCGCGGCTGGTTCGCCGACGGCGAGCTCGTCCTCGACGTCGACGACCCGTTCCTCGGCGAGCGCGCCCGCCACCTGCTCACCGTCCGCGACGGCAAGGCCGACTGCGTCCCGACGGACCGCGAACCCGACCTGTCCCTGGACATCCGCGACCTGGGCGCCGTCTACCTCGGCGGCACCGCCCCGAGCACGCTCGTCCGCGCCGGACACGTCCGGGCGCACCACCCGGGCGCGGCCGCCCTCGCCGACGCCCTCTTCCGCGCCGAGCGCCAGCCACACTGCCTGCACTGGTTCTGACCTGCGGGCGGGGCGCGATCAGTGGGCCGGTGCGGGCCAGTTCGCCGGCAGTGAGTAGTGCCAACCCGCCCGCCAGGCGGGCGGGTTGGCGAGGACCTCCACCAGCGGCACTCCGGTCAGGAGGTGGTCCAGGGCCCACCGGTTCGCCGAGTGCGCGATGAGCAGCACCCGGCGGCCGTCCCAGCGGGCGGCGAGGTCGTGGAGCAGGGCGTCGGTGGCCGCGACGACCTGCCGGTAGCTCTGCCCGCCGGGGAACGGCTCGTCGACGTGCCGGAGCCGCCGGGCGGCGACGAGGGAGGCCGGCGCGCCGTTGAGCTCGCCGTAGTCGCACTCGCGGAGCCGCACGTCCTGGTGCAGCGGCGGCACGCCGTCCGGGAACGCGATCCGGCCGGTCTCGACGGCCCGGTGCAGGTCGGAGGTGAACACGGCCGCGAACCCGCCGTCGCGCCGCCGCGCGCCCAGCTCCGCCGCCTGCCGCCGGCCTGCTTCCGACAGGCGGCCCGGGAGGTGGCCGGTGGCGATCCCGGCCTCGTTGTCCGTGGTGGTGGAATGGGTCTCGTAGACGAGCTCGACCGCCATCGAGGACTACCCGTTGCCGGCCGGCTTCGCCCCGCCGCCCTTGACCGGCCGGGTGTGGATCTTCGAGATGCAGGCCGGCAGCGCGGCACCGTCCTCGTGCTCGCGCGCCCGGTACGCGCTCGGGGTCTCGCCGACCAGCTCGGTGAACCGCGAACTGAACGACCCCAGGGACGTACAGCCCACCTCCATGCAGACCTCCGTCACCGTGAGGTCGCCACGCCGCAGCAGGGCCTTCGCCCGCTCGATCCGCCGGGTCATGAGGTAGCTGTACGGCGTCTCCCCGTACGCTGTACGGAAGCTTCGTGAGAAGTGGCCCGCAGACATGAGGGCGGTGCGCGCCAGCGCCGTGACGTCCAGCGGCTGCGCGTAGTCGCGGTCCATCATGTCCCGGGCCCTGCGGAGCCGGACGAGGTCGTCGAGCGGCACACGGGACGCGTTACCGGCGGCTCTGCTCATCGATGACGTCTCCCCGCTCGGGCCACTGCGTTACGACCGAGGGTACCCGCCGACGCGGGCGATGAGGGCGGAGATGTGGTGAGTGAGCCGCTCCGGGCTCTCCAGCGGCAGGTTGTGGCCGCTGCCCGGGATCGTGTCCAGCTGCGTGTCCGGCAGCGCGCGGGCGAGGTGATGGCTGTGGTTCGGGTTGACGATCTTGTCCTGAGTGCCGGTGAGGACCGTGGTGGGCGCGGTGATGGCGGCCAGCTGCGGTCGCAGGTCCATGTCGTGCGTGGCACCGAAGTAGGCGGCCCGGACGGCGGGCGGGGTGTTCGCGAACAGCTGCCGGTTCTGCTCGCGCGTCGCGAGGGTCGCGGTCGGCGCGAGCGTCTTGCCGAGCAACTGCCGCCCGAGCCACGGCACTCGCAGCGCCCGCGTGAACAGCTGACTGCCCATCATCCGGATCTCCCCGGCCGGGGTCACCTGATCGTGCGAGGCCGTCGACGCGAGGAGCAGGGCCGCCAGCCGCCGCGGAGCCGCGTCCGGCGTCGCGGCGTGGAGGTGCGCCGCGTAGGCGAGGGCCGCGTAACCGCCGCCGGAGTGGCCGGCCACGACGACGGGCCGGTCGGGGGACAGCGTGTCGACGACCGTCGCGAGGTCCTGCCCGAGCCGGGCGATGCTCAGCGGCTGCTCCCCGGCGGTGGACGCCGCGTGCCCCCGCTGGTCGTAGGCGGCCACGGTGTGCCCGGCGGCGGCGAGCTGCCGGGCGACGGCGTGCCAGACCGTCCGGGAGGCGGCCCACCCGTGCACCAGCACCACCAACGGGCTGTCCGGGACGGGGGTTTCGGGCCGGTGGAGCGTGACGGCGAGCCGGGCGCCGTCGTCGGTGGTGATGGTGCGGTCGGTGGTGGTGATCATGCCTTCGTCCCCTTGCCCTTGGTGGTGTCTTGGTGGGTGCCTCGGTGGATGTCGCGGTGGGTGTCGCGGTGGGTGTCTCACCCAGTGCCTCGCCCGGTGTTTCGCCCGGTGTCTCGCCCGGTGTCGATGGTGGGTACGGGCATCGGCCTTCCGGGGGTAGGCCGTTCCGGTGCCGTCAGAGGATGTGCTGGCCGGGGGTGAGGGTGTGTCGGGGGTCGTGGCGCTGCTTGGCGGTGGTGAGGGTGGTCCAGCGGGCGCCGTAGTGGCGCTGCCAGTCGGTGGTGGTCATGTTGGGGATGGCGCCGACGAGGTAGCGCTTGGCGCCCAGGCGCACGGCGGCGTCGTAGAGGTCGCGGTTGCGCCGGAGCGCGGCGGTGGGGTCCGTGCCCGGGGCGGGGAAGGTGAGGAAGTCGAAGAGATACGTGGTGGGGTGATCGGGGGTCATGGCGAGGGGCCGGGTGATCTTGCCGGTGGGGAAGGGGTAGAAGAGGAGGAGCCCGGCGCCGAGGTCGGCGGGGGTGACCTTGGTGAGGGCGTAGCGGGCGAACTCCTGGGCCCGGTCGGCGGGGAGGAACATGCTCAGCCAGGGCTTGGGGGCGTTCCAGTAGCCGAGGCTCTTGAGGTTGGCGGCGAAGGCGTCGACGCGGAACGTGTAATCGCGGTAGGTGGTATCGGTGATCTGGGTGTCGCCGGGCACGGGTGTGAGGCCGGCGAGCAGGGGTGCGGCGTCGGGGGGTGTGGTGCCGTTGTAGTGGGCGACGGCCTCGATCTTGTAACGGGCGTTGGGCGTGGGGTTGGCGGGGGATCGGGGCAGGAGGATCTCGCCGACCTGGCCGTCGAATCGCCCGTCGGCCATGATGCGCTCCTGGTCGGCGCAGTAGGCGGCGATGTCGTCGTAGAAGAGCAGGAACACGCGCGCGTTCTCCGGTGCCTTGGTGAGGGCGACGGTGGCCCGGGTGATGATGCCGACCTGGCCGGCACCGGCGAGGGCGGCCGCGAACAGACCGCGGTTGCGGGTGGCCGAGGCGGTGAGGGTGCGGCCGGTGCCCGTGACGATCTCGATCTCGCTGACCGTGTCGGCCTGCAGGCCGTGCTTCTGGACGGCGTTGCCGATGCCGCCGACGCTGATCGTGCCGCCGATGGAGAGGTGGAGGTAGTCGGTGAGGCACGGCGGGGTGAGGCCCTGCGCGAGGGCGGCGTTGGTGAGCTGGGCCCAGGTGACGCCGGGGTCGACAACGGCGTGGGTGGGGGTGATCGCGTGGATGGTGTCCAGTGAGCGGGCGTCGATCGCGATGCCGCCGGGGACGGCCGCCTGGCCGTAGTTGGAGTGGGACTCGTACTCGCCGTCGGTGCCGCCCTGCCCGTTCATGGCGACGGTGAGGCCGGTCTTGTTGGCGTAGTCGATGATGGCCGCGATGTCGCGGGTGGATCGGGGCCGCAGCACGGCGCGGGGGGTGTTGTGCGTCAGACGCCCGAAGTCGTCCGAGAAGGCGGCGAGCGTGGCGGCATCGGTGGTGAGCGTGCCGTCGAGCGCCGGCACGGGGACGACGTCGGCGACCGCGTCCGTGGAAGTGGTGGCCCAGGCGCGCGTTGCGGTGTTCCAGCCGATGACGGCGGAGGCCGCGCCGGCGATCAGCGTCCGTCGGGACAGGCCGGGTGTGTGCATGTCGGTGGTCTCATTCCGGTGATGGTTTGTGGGTGTGCTCTTCGGTTGTTTGTGTGTGGGTTAGTTGTGGGTGGTGTGGGTGGTGGTTTGGTAGTTGGTGTGGTCGAAGTGGTTGGTTTGTTTGTGGTAGGTGTGGGTGTAGGTGGGCCAGATGGTGGGGTTGTTGCCGTGGGTGTCGTGGTACCAGCTGTGGCAGTTGCCGGTGTTCCAGACGGTGTTTTTGAGTTTGTTTTGGAGTTGGGTGTTGTAGTGGGTTTGGGCTTGGTGGCGAGGGTGGAGGCTGGTGATGTTGTGGGTGGTGGTGGTTTTGAGGGCTTGGATGATGTAGGTGATTTGGGCTTCGATGATGACGGTTTGGGAGGAGTG
>NZ_JBHYWI010000005.1:0-210285 GCF_042751525.1 Kitasatospora sp. NPDC059408 | reverse complement strand
CTGATCCACCCCGAAGGGCTTCACCGTTCGACTTGCATGTGTTAAGCACGCCGCCAGCGTTCGTCCTGAGCCAGGATCAAACTCTCCGTGAATGTTTACCGGCTATCCGGTCCACACTCGCGTTGAGCGGCACGGCAACCACCGGAATAGGGCGGTCCCGCGCACTGCGTCCTCGCTAGTGTTATTTCAAAAGGAATCTCCAACCCCGATCAAGTGACCGAGGCCGGGGATGTCAACATATCTGGCGTTGACTTTTGGCACGCTGTTGAGTTCTCAAGGAACGGACGCTTCCTTCGAGCCGCCTTCCAGCGGGCCCTCCGGGCGCTTCGTTCTTTCGTGTTTCCAGCTTATCAGATGTTTTCCGCTCCGTTTTCCGGGGCTTCGTCATCCAACTTGCCGATGTCTTCCGGGACTTGACGCCCCGTCCGACGTTTCAAACTCTAGCCGATCCCCGCTCCGAAAAGCGAATCCAGCCGAAGTCCGACCGCAACCCAATAAAACGCGCACGCCGAATACACACCGAGCCGCGACAAGACGCGACCCAGCCCACAGTCGGGAAGTGGTGTTTCAGAGGATTGGCCGCCCCGGGACCGTCCGCGCCGATGCGTGTCCGGTGCTCCCTGCCGAGCGACTAGAGAACACTACCCCTGTTCGGCGCTCCGGGCAAACCCGTGCCGGGGACCGTCCGGGTACAGAGCGGGCGGCCCGCCTTCACGTGTTCGCCGTTCGGGTGGTCGTTGCCGGTGACCCAACGGCGTGCGGTGGGCTCGTCCCGGCCTCCGTCGCGGTGGCGGCGCAGGAGGCGTTCCTCGCGGAGGGCGTCGTCGGTCTCGACGTACCAGAGTTCGCGGAGCAGTCGGCGGGCGTCCGGCCACGGGGCGTCGGTGGAGGCGAGGTAGTTGCCCTCGGTGATGACGAGGCGGGCCTGCGGACGGACGACGTGGCGGGCAGCGACCGGTTCGTCGAGGGTGCGGTCGAAGTCGGGGACGTAGATGTCCTGGAAGCGGTCGGCGGCGATGCGGCGCAGCAGCGCGACGTAGCCGTGGGTGTCGAAGGTAGCGGGTGCGCCCTTGCGGTGGGTGAGGCCCAGGCGGTCGAGCTGGGCGGCGGAGAGGTGGAAGCCGTCCATTGGGACGTAGGCGGCGCTGCCCGGGCCCTCGGCGCGCTCGACCTCGGCGACCAGGTGCCGGGCCAGGGTGGACTTGCCGGCCCCGGGAGGGCCGGTGAGTCCGAGGATCGTACGGGCGTTGCTGCCCGGGCCCCGGAGGAGTCCGAGGGCGAGGGCGGTGAGGCGGTCCTCGTTCATGGCCGCACCCTACTCATCCTTCCCGCCCCGGCCCGGGCCGCTCGCTTCTCCGCTGCCGACGCCTCACCGGGCGGCGAGGGCCGGCACCTCCAGGGTCAGCGTTCCCGCGTCGGCGTCGAGCACGGCCGGGACCCCGAGCGGGACGGTGAGGGTGGAGGGGCAGTGGCCGAAGCCCAGTTCCCACAGCACGGGCACCCCGAGCGGGCCGAGGCGGTCGAGCATCACCTCGCGGACCCGGTCCGGTCGCCCGCAGCCCTCCCAGGAGCCGAGGGCTATGCCGGCCACGCCGTCGAGGGCGCCGGAGCGGAGGAACTGGGTGAGGAGGCGGTCGAGCTGGTACGGGTGCTCGTTCACGTCTTCGAGGATCAGGATGGCGCCGGCGAAGGAGGGCCGGGCGGCGGGTGTGCCCCGCTCGGCCGCGAGGACGTGGACGCAGCCGCCGGCCGTGACGCCGCGGGCCCGGCCGGGGACGAGCGGTGCGGCGGCCGGTCCGGTGAGGACGGTGGTCGTGGCGGGCTCGAAGAGGGTGCGGCGCAGGTGTTCGGCGGTGGGGGCGTCCTCGATGAAGGAGGCCGCCGCGCACATCGGCCCGTAGAGGGTGGCGAGGCCGAGCCGCTGGGCGAAGGCCTCGTGCAGGGAGGAGACGTCGCTGAAGCCGATGAGGACCTTGGGCGGGACGCGGCGCATCGCGGCCCAGTCGAGCAGGTCGACGACGCGGTGCACGCCGTAGCCGCCGCGGGCGCAGACGACGGCGTCGACGGTGGGGTCGAGCCAGGCGTCCTGCAGGTCGGCGGCCCGGTCGGCGTCGGTGCCGGCCAGGTAGCCGAGGGTGGGGTGGGTGTCGAGGACGTGCGGGGCGACGGTGACCCGCAGCCCCCAGGAGCGCAGGATCGCGGTCCCGGCGGTGAGCCGCTCGGGGTCGATCGGGCCGCTGGGGGCGACCACGACGACGTGGTCCCCCGGACGGAGCTGCGGCGGACGAGTCAGCCCTCGGGCGGGCGTGGTCGGGTGCTGGTCCATGGCCGGGATCCTTCCAGGGTGCGGGCGTCGGAGCGTGAGGGGGTGAGGTGCGGTCGGATCCGGCGGGGCCCGCCGCAAGTGGTATGCCCCGTCGTCCTCAGACCGACCCCATGACCTCCCTGACCTCGGCGAGGGTGGCGTCCGCGATGGCGTTGGCGCGCTCGGCGCCGTCGCGCAGCACCTGGCGGAGGTGGCCGCGGTCGGCGGCGAGCGCGGCGCGGCGGGCGCGGATCGGGCGGAAGAACTCGTTGACGGACTCCGTGACGGTGCCCTTGAGCGCGGCCGCGCCGCCGTCTCCGAGTTCGGCTGCGACGTCCTCGGGTGCCCGGCCCTGGCAGAGGGCGGCCAGCAGGACGAGGTTGGCGACCTCGGGCCGGTTCGCCGGGTCGTAGGCGATGTGCCGGTCGGTGTCGGTCTTCGCGCCGCGGATCAGCCGGGCGGTCTCGTCCTCGGAGGCGCCGAGGAAGACGGCGTTGCCCCGGCTCTTGCTCATCTTGCCGCCGTCGGTGCCGAGGAGCAGTGGCGCGTCGGAGAGCACGGCCTCGGGGCGGGGGAAGACGGCGGTGCCGTCGGCGTGCGGGTAGCGCTCGTGGAAGCGGCGGGCGATGGTGCGGGCCACTTCGAGGTGGGGCAGCTGGTCCTGGCCGACGGGGACGAGGCCGGCCTTGCAGAAGAGGATGTCGGCGGCCTGGTGGACGGGATAGGTGAACATCAGTCCGCTGACGGCGGCCTGGCTGGAGTGGGCGATCTCGTCCTTGACGGTGGGGTTGCGGCTCAGTTCGGCGACGCTGACCAGGCTGAGGAAGGGCAGCAGCAGCTGGTTGAGAGCGGGGACGCGGCTGTGCGCGAAGATCGTGGCGCGGTCGGGGTCGAGGCCGGCCGCGAGGTTGTCGAGGACGAGGTTCTCGGTGTGTTCGGCGAGCCGGTCGGCGATGTCCCGGTCGGTGATGACCTGGTAGTCGCCGACGACGATGAACATCTCGACGCCCTGGTCCTGGAGGCGGACCCGGTTCTGCAGGGTGCCGAAGTAGTGGCCGATGTGGAGCGGGCCGGTGGGGCGGTCGCCGGTCAGGACGCGGCGGGCCGCCGGAGCCGCGACGGGAGCGGGAGCGGGAACGGGAACGGGAGCGGCGGCAGCGACGGGGTGGGCGGTCGTGGCGGTCATGCGGGTTGTCTCCTCGGTACGGCGGTGGTGGTGGCCGTCCGGGGCGCGGGCCCGTCCCGCTGGGGAAACGCGACAGGGCCGTCCATCCCGGACGGCCCTGGTCAGGCATGCAGCGGTGGCCGTCCTAGGACGGCCACCAGCACAGGCCCGTGGAGCGCTTCATGCCTTCGACCATAGCGCCGGTCCCCCGCCGCGGTCACCGGTTTTCGCCGTCGGCCTCAGTCCTCGACGACGAGGGCGGGGGTGTCGCGGCGCAGCGTCTCGCCGCGGAAGAACTCCGCCTGCAGGAAGACGGCGCTGAGCAGCAGGCCGCCGACCCCGGGGTCCGGAAGCCCGGGTGGACGGCGCCGAAGCGCGGCGGGACGGCCCGGTAGGCGCTCATCGCCGGCAGCGTGCGGGCCACCGGGATGAACGTGGCCTTGTGGAGTAGGTTAGCCTCACCTTAGTTGCGGGTCCGTGGCCGCCCCTGCGGCCGCGCGCCGTCCCCGACTCGCCCCCGACCCGTCCTTGACCCGCCCGCCGATCCCGAAGGAGCGTCGCGTGGCCCCCAACGCCGACGACCTGACCCCCGCCCGCCGCACCGCCTCCCGCCGCCGCTTCCTCGCCGCCGGGCTCACCGGCGGTGCCGTGCTCGGCCTCGGCGGGCTCCTCACCGCCTGCGGCAGCTCGGACGGGTCGGCCGGACCCGGCACTGCGAAGCCGTCCGGCGGCGGCTCCCCCGACCAGAAGTCGGTCAAGCAGGGCGGCGACGACTACGCCACCGTGATCGAGAAGATGAAGGGCTTCGGCACCGACGCCGCCCCCGGCGTCTACCCCCGCACGGTCAGGCACGCGATGGGCGAGACCGTCCTCCCCGCCAAGCCCGTCCGCGTCGTCGTCCTCGACACCGGCGAGCTCGACAACGTCGTGTCGCTCGGCGTCCAGCCGGTCGGCGTCGTCCACACCGACGGCTCGAAGACCATGCCGTCCTACCTCAAGGACAAGGCCGGCAGCCCGGCGAACGTCGGCACCATCAACAGCCTCAACCTGGAGGCGATCGCCGCCCTCAAGCCCGACCTGATCCTCGGCAGCCAGCTGCGCGCCCAGGACCAGTACGCGCAGCTGTCGAAGATCGCACCGACCGTCTTCTCGCTGCGCCCCGGCTACCCGTGGAAGCAGAACTTCCTGCTCAACGCGAGCACCTTCGGCCTGGAGGCCGAGGCCAAGACCCAGCTCGACGCCTACCAGGCCGCCGCCACCGCGATCGGCGCCCGGCTCGGCGACAAGCGACCGGCCATCACGCCGCTGCGCTTCATGCCCGGCAAGACCCGCCTCTACGCGGAGCTGTCGTTCATCGGCACGATCCTCACCGACGTGCCGCTGCCGCAGCCCGCGATCGAGCGGGTCAAGGAACTCGCGGTCGAGATCAGCCCCGAGCAGATCGACAAGGCGGACGCCGACTGGATCTTCTACGGCGTGTACGGATCGCCCACCTCCACCAACCAGGACACGGTGCTCGGCGGCGCGCTCTGGAAGACCCTCGGAGCGGTCAAGTCCGGTCAGGCGCGGCCGGTTTCGGACGAGACCTGGTTCCTCGGGCTCGGCGTCATGGCGGCCAACGCGGTGCTCGCCGACCTCAAGGGCTTCGTCGCGCCCGGCAGTTGAGCCGACACGCCGGGTAGGGGCGGGGTGCCCGCGGCCCGCTCCCGGAGGGGCGTGCGGGCGTCCGAACGGGGAACCGGCGCTTGGAGCTGGTCACTCGGTGCGGGAGGATCGTCTGGACCGTCCCCCGAAGGGCCCGTGCCGATGACCTCGCTCCACCCCACCCCCACCGACCCAGCCCGCCCCGGCCCGGCCGCGGACCGCGCCGGAGCCCCGCGTCAGGCCGCCGCGCGCTGCTCCATCGCGCAGGCCGCCGACATGGGACAGCTCCCCGGTGCGCCGGGCGGCGGCGCCCGGGACGACTCGGTGCCGCGACCGCGCAGCGGCCCCGGCGACGCCGACGGCGGGGCGGCGACCCGCGCACCCCTCACCGGCGCGCCGGACCAGCGGACGGCCGCCCGTGTGCAGGCCGCGCTCGCCGAACGGCTGCGGGCCGCACGCCTGCAGGGGCGCACGCTCGCCGAGTTGGCCGCCGCGTGTCGACGGCCGGTGGCGGAGGTCGCGGCGCTCCTGGGCGAGGCCGTGCCGGTGGAGGCTCCGCCGGCCTGGCAGGTTCAGGACGACCAGGGCGAGCCCGGCGACGTCCACACGCGCGACGTTCACACGCGCGAACTCCCGCAGCCCGCCGCACCGACGGCCGAACGGCCGGTACCGGTGCTGCGGGCGGCCCGCGAGGAACCGCGGACCCTCGCGACACGACGGCCCTCGCCCTCGCGCCGGCTGCGCCGCATGCACCCCGATGCCGCCCCGACCGGGCAGGAGGCGGCCGAACGGGAGACGGCCGCACCTGAGGGGCCACTCCCGCGCAGGTCAGCACGGGGAGCGGGCAGGACGGCGGCGGGAGCGAACGGGGCCGCAGGGACCGCGGCGGCCTGGCGGCCGACCGGCGGCACCGGGGCCGGGGCCGGGGCCGGCACCGGGGCCGACCAGGTCGAGACCCCGCTCGGGATCCTGATCGGCGCCGGCCCCCACCAACCCGAGGCGGTCGGCCGCCCGGAGGAGCGCACGCCGGTCCGGGTGACCGCCGAGCCGGTCCGGATCGGGCGCGGCACCAGCCTCGTCGTGCTGCCCTCCTGGCGACCCGCCATCGCCGTCTCGGTGCCGACCGAGCAATTGCTGTCCGCCACCGGGCTCGCCTTCGAACAACTGGCCGGCGTGCAGCTGACGGTGATGATGAACCCCGGTGCCCTGCACGACCGGGAGCTCGACCTGCACGACTGGCGGGCCGCGCGCGGACGGCGCGGCGGACGGGCGTAGCCGGTCCGTGCCGTTCGGCCCGGCGTCGTGCCCGACGTAGCGCCCGACGTAGCGCCCGACGTAGCGCCCGACGGACGGACGTCAGTGCTCCGGCGAGGAGTTCGGGATGTAGCCGAGGTGGACGGCGCCCGCGTCGCTCCCGTCGACGTTCCAGTCGCCCGACCGGACCATCGCCAGCAGCTCGGGGAGCCTGGGCGGCCAGAGGGCGTCGGCGTCCGGGGCGGCGAGGTCGGACGGCGTCCACCAGCGCCAGTCGAGGATGCGGTCGACGGCGTGCACCGCGCTGACGTCGCCGACCGGGCCGCGGCGCGGGCCCCGGGTGACGTAGATGTGCTCGTGCTGGCGGACCGGGGTGCCGTGCCAGGTGAAGTCGTGCTCCCAGGTGCAGAGCAGCGGGCCGGGTTCGAGGTCCGTCCAGCCGGTCTCCTCGCGGAGTTCACGGACGGCGCCTTCGCGCGGGGTCTCGCCGGGGTCCAGTCCGCCGCCCGGCATCGTCCAGTGCACGCCGACCTCGGAGTTGTCGGAGCGGAGCAGGAAGACCGAGCCGTCCTCGGCCAGAACCGCCGTCCGGGCCGCCTGCCGGGGCACGCGCTCGCGGGGGCGCCACAGTCCGACGAGTCCCAGCGGGTTGCGGAAGCGCTGCTGTCGTTTCATCGGCCCACTCTCGCAGCGCCCGGCGACGGGCGTCTCCGAATTCCGGGACGGGCGGTGGCGGCACGGGCGGTGGCGGTACGGGGCCGTGACCGGACGGACGGTGGCGGGACAGGTGGTGGCGGGACAGGCGCTGGCGGAACGGTGTGACGGCGCGCGGAGGACCCGTACCGCCGTACGCTGACGCCCATGCCCGTACCCGTACCCGTACCCGCGATCGTCTTTCCCGCCGACCCGCTCAACCCGCGCCGGCCCGACCCGCACTTCGCCTGGGAGGCCAGGCTGGTCCGGGAGTTGGGCGGCGAGCACCATCTCGTCGACCACGACGCGCTGCTGGCCGGACGGGCCGAGGAGGCCGTCCGGCGGGTGCCGGAGGGCGGCGGCCCGCTCTGGTACCGGGGCTGGATGATCCCCTCCCGGGACTACGCCGCCTTCGCCGCCGCCCTCTCCGTGCGCGGCGGGAACCTGCTCACGAGTGCCGCAGGCTACGCGGCCGCACACGAACTTCCCGGCTGGTACGGCGTGTTCGAGGGATCGACGCCGTCGAGCGTGTGGATCCCCTCGGCGGGCGAGGCAGCGGGCGGGTCTGCACCGGCTCCGGGACCGGGGCGGGAGGAACTGGCCGATGCCGTGGCCCGGTTGGGCGGGCGCGGCCCGGCGATCGTCAAGGACTACGTGAAGTCCCGAAAGCACGAGTGGCACGAGGCCTGCTACGTGCCGGAGCTCGCCGACCTGGACGCCGTCGGTCGGGTGGTGGCCCGGTTCGTCGAGTTGCAGGGCGAGTTCCTGGCGGGCGGGGTGGTGCTTCGGCGGTACGAGGAGTTCGCGCGGGCGTCCGCTCCCGTCGGCACCGAGGCCGGTGCCGGCGTCGGTCTCGGCGTCGGTCTCGGCGTCGGCGTCGGCGTCGGGGGCACCCGGGCGGTGGAGGCCCGGGTGTGGTGGCTGGACGGCGAACCGGTGCTCGTCGGACCGCACCCGGACGCGCCGCGCGACGAGGTCGACCCCGACCTGACCGGTGTGCGCTCGCTGGTGCGGACGCTCGGCTGCCGGTTCGTCACCACCGACCTCGCCAGCCGGGCGGACGGCTCCGGCTGGCGGGTGGTCGAGGTCGGGGACGGGCAGGTGAGCGACCTGCCGCACGGGATCGACGCGACCGGGCTGCTGACGTCGCTGATCGCGGCCTGACCCACGCTGGGTTCGGGCCCGGCCCGAACCCAGCGTGGGCCGGCCCGGGCCCGGCCCCGGACCGGGCTCTTGGTCACCCGGCGGCGACGGTCTCCCCGACGGCGGAGGCCGCGTCGTGGTGCCCGTCCGCGATGAACGCGCGCCAGAGCCGCGCGTACGCCCCGTCGAGGGCGAGGAGTCCGGCGTGCGTGCCGTCCTCGACCACCCGGCCGTGGTCGAGGACGACGACCCGGTCGGCGCGTTCGGCGGTGGTCAGCCGGTGGGCGATCACCAGGGTGGTCCGTCCGCCGCTGAGCCGGTCGGCGGCGCTGTTCACGGCGGCCTCGGTGGCCAGGTCGAGCGCTGCGGTGGCCTCGTCGAGCAGCAGGATGTCCGGGTCGACCAGTTCGGCCCGGGCCAGCGCGATCAGCTGGCGCTGACCTGCCGAAAGGTTTCGCCCCCGGCCCGTGACCTCGTGGTCGTACCCGCCCGACAAGCGGACGATCATCTCGTGCGCGCCGACCGCCCGCGCCGCCGCCTCCACCTCGGCCGCCGTGGCCTCCGGCCGGCCGTAGGCGATCGCCTCCCGCACCGTGCCCGCGAACAGGTACGCCTCCTGCGGCACGACGCCGAGCCGGTGGCGGTACTGCGCGAGGTCGTACCGGGTGAGGTCGACCCCGTCGACCCGGACGGTGCCCTCGGTCGCGTCGTAGAAACGGGCGACCAGCTTCACCAGCGTCGACTTGCCGGCCCCCGTCTCGCCGACCAGCGCCACCGTCTGACCGGCGGGTATGTGCAGGTCCACCCCGGTGAGGACGTCCGGGGAACCGTCCGCGCCGCCGTTGTAGGCGAAGCCGACGCCCTCGAAGGAGATCTCGCCGCGCAGCCCCTTCTCGACCGGCACCGGCTCGGCCGCGACGGCGGTGGTCGTCGGCGTGCGCAGCAGCTCCCGGATCCGGCCGAGGCCGACCGCCGCCTGCTGGTAGCCGTCGAACACCTGGGAGAGCTGGTTCACCGGCGCGAAGAACAGGTCGATGTAGAGGAGGTAGGCGACGAGCGCGCCGACCGTCAGGGTGCCCGCGTCGACCCGGGCCGCGCCCACGATCAGCACCAGCGCGGCGGCCACGCTGGACAGGAACTGGACGAACGGGAAGTAGAGCGAGATGTAGAGCTGCGCCCGGACCCGCGCCTCCCGGTAGGCGACGCCCCGGGCGACGAAGCGGTCGGTGTTGGCGTCCAGGCGGCGGAACGCCTGGACGATCCGCATGCCGGCCACGTTCTCCTGGAGGTCGGCGTTGACGGTGCTGATCAGGTCCCGGGAGATCTCGTACTGGTCCCGTGACTTCCTGCGGAACACCAGCGTGGCGATCACCAGCAGCGGCAGCACCGCGAAGACCACCAGGGCCAGGCCCGCGTCGATGATCAGCAGGGCGGCGAAGATGCCGGCGAAGGTCAGCAGGCTGACCACGGCGGTGACGACCCCGGTCTGCAGGAAGGAGGTCAGCGAGTCGAGGTCGGTGGTCATCCGGGTCATGATCCGGCCGGACAGCTCGCGCTCGTAGTAGTCCAGGCCGAGCCGGTTGAGGTGGGCGAAGATCTTGAGGCGGAGGGTGTAGAGCACGCGCTCGCCGGTGCGTCCGCTGACCCGGTTCTCGGCGCTCTGCACCAGCCAGTCCAGCAGGACGACCACCAGGGCGGCCACCGAGGCCACGGCGACCCCGGACATCAGGGTCTTGCTCACGCCCTGGTCGATGCCGTGCCGGATCAGGACCGGCAGCACCAGCGCGGCGCCCGCGTCCAGGGCGACCAGCAGCAGGGCCAGGGCGAGCGGGGCCCGGAAGGGGCGCAGCATCCGGCGGAGGGAGAAGTCCGGGTCGCCGGCCTCGGCCTCGGCGCGCGGTATCGCCGGGGTGTCGCCGGCGGGCGGGAGCGCGGCGACCTTGGCCAGCAGGTCGGGCTCAGCGGTGCGGGCCGCCTTGGTCAGGGCGGGAGTGGGGAGCTCGGGGGTGGGGCCGGGCGTTGGGGCCGCTTGGTTGTCGGGCGCGGTGTCGGGCGCGGCACCGGGTACGGCGGCCGCTGTGGGGACGGTGTCCGTTGCGGGGTCGCGCTCGGGCTCAGGTGTGGCCCCGGGCGCGGTCCGGCCGGGTGTGCGGCCGGCCTCCGGGTCGGTGATCAGGGCCCGGTACTGGGGACATCGGGCCTCCAGTTCCTCGTGGGTGCCGATGTCCAGCAGCCGGCCGCGGTCCAGCACGGCGATCCGGTCGGCGAGTTGGAGGGTCGAGCGGCGGTGGGCGATCAGCAGCGTGGTGCGGCCGGTCATCACCGAGCGCAGTGCGTCGTGGATCTCCGCCTCGATCTGCGGGTCGACCGCGGACGTCGCGTCGTCCAGCAGGAGGATCCGCGGGTCGGTGAGGATCGCGCGGGCGAGGGCTATTCGCTGGCGCTGGCCGCCGGAGAGGGTGAGGCCCTGCTCGCCGACCTTGGTGTCGTAGCCGTCCGGCAGCGCGCGGACGAACTCGTCGGCCTGCGCGGCGCGCGCGGCGGCGACGACCTGTTCGTCGGTGGCATCGGGCCGGCCGTACGCGATGTTGGTGCGGACCGTCTCGGAGAAGAGGAAGCTCTCCTCGGGGACGATGCCGACGGCCGAGCGGACCGAGTCGAGGGTGAGGTCGCGCAGGTCGTGGCCGTACAGGCGGATGGCGCCGGCCGCCGGGTCGTAGAACCGGGGCACCAGTTGGGCCACCGTCGACTTGCCGGAGCCGGAGGCGCCGACGAGGGCCAGGGTCTCGCCGGGGGCGAGGGTCAGGTCCAGGCCGTGCAGGACGGGCACGGGGTGCTCGGGGTCGTAGCGGAACTCGACCCGGTCGAACTGCAGCGCCACGCCGGGCGTGCGCGGGCCGACCGTCGCGGTACCGGTCGCAGTACCGGCGGCGTCCCGGTGCGCGGCGACACCGGGGGCACCTTCGGGGGCGGCGCCGGTGAGGTCGAGGGCCACCGCGTCCGGGCGCTCCTGGACCAGCGGGCGCTCGTCGATCAGCTGGAGGACGCGCTCGACGCCGGCCCGGGCCTGCTGGCCGACCGTGATGACCATGGTGAGCATCCGCACCGGGCCGGTCATCTGGGCGACGTACGTGGAGAAGGCGACGAAGGTGCCGAGCGAGACCCGCCCGTCCACGGCCAGCCAGCCGCCGAAGGCCAGCACCGCGACCTGGGCGAGCGCCGGGATCGCCTGCATCGCCGGGTTGTAGCGGGCGTTGAGCCGGATCGAGCGCAGGCGGGCGGCGAAGAGGTTGCGGGAGGCGACCTCCAGCTTGTCCAGCTCCTGCGCCTCCTGGCCGAAGCCCTTGACCACGCGGACCCCGCCGATCGCCTCGTCCACGACGCCGGCGACGGCCGCGGCCTCCTGCTGGGCCGCCCAGGTCGAGGGGAACAGGCGCTTGCGGCTGAGCACGGTGACCCACCAGAGGGCGGGGGCCATCACGAGGGCGATCAGGGTGAGCGGCGGGGAGAGCCAGACCATCACGGCCGCCGACATGACGAACATCAGCAGGTAGCCGGTCATCATCGGCAGCATCGAGAGCAGCCCGTTGACCAGTTGGAGGTCCGACGTGGCGCGGCCGACCACCTGGCCGGTGTCCAGCCGGTCCTGGCGGTGGCCGTCGAGCCGGCCGAGCGAACGGAACAGGTCGCTGCGCAGGTCGTGCTGGACGTCGAGCGCGAGCTGACCGCCGTAGTAGCGGCGGACCTGCGTGCAGCCGAAGACCACGACGGCGGCGAGCAACAGGACGACCGCCCAGGGGCCGAGCGAGCGGGAGTGCGTGGTGATGACGTCGTCGATGATCAGCTTGGTGACCAGCGGCACGAGCGAGGTGACGGCCATGCCGACGAGCGAGGCACCGAAGGCGAGCAGCAGGCTGCGCCGGGACCGCAGGCAGTAGCCGATCAGGCGGCGCAGCCAGCCGCCGGCCTCGGGGGACGCGGCGGTCGGCGGCGCCGTTGCGGGCGGCCCGGCCGGTGCCGCCGTTGCGGGCGGCGCGGTCGGCCCGGTCGGCCCGGTCGGCGCTGGGGTTACGGGGGTCGTGGGGGCAGGCTGAGTCGCCGCGACCGCCGGGCCGGCCGGGGTCGCCGGGGGCACCAGGCTCTCGGGACCGGCCGCGGCGGTCGGTTCCGGTTTCGCGTCGGGGGCAGGTGGGCCGCTCGGGGATTGCTCCACCGTAGATCCGTGAGTCTCAGGCATATTTAGGGATGCTAACCATTCCATCGGGACGCCGCCATGCCGTTTCCGGCCGGGCCGGGGTGCGGGGCGGGTCGGGCGTGCGCCCGGGCGCACGCTCGCGACAGGCTCCGGCGGAGTGGCCAACAGCCCGCGGCCTGCGGTGATTCCCGCCCGGACACCCGGACGGACCAACCGGCCCCGCTGTCACCAGGGTCGGCCACGCCCGCCCCGATCGCCCACCGGCCAGGGGGCGGCCGGGCGCCGTCCTTTGGACCTAGGTCCGGAGGCGGGACGGGAGCCGGGCGCGACCGCAGCCGGCCCCGGTCGCGGCCGCTAGCACGGGCGGCCACGGGCGGCCTCGGGCGACGGCGCAGTCGACCCCCGGGGCAGCCGCAGCCGCCTCAGGCGTGGGCGGACGCCGATTCGGCCGCCGCCGAGAACGCACCGTGGGCGAGGCTGTGCAGCAGCGCGGCCATGCCGTCGCGCTGGAGGCCGGGGCCGGGGCGATCGGCCTGGGCCGCCGGGTTGGGCCCGAGGCTGTGCGGGGTCGAGTTGATCAGGCCGAAGACGGCGTGCACCGCGGCGCGGGCGACCGGCTCGGCGGCGGGGTCGGCCAGCGCCGGGTAGGCCTGCCGGACCACGTCGACCCACAGCTCGACGTAGCCGCGCTGGAGCCGGCGGACGGTGCGGCGGTCCTCCTCCTTGAGGTTCAGCAGCTCGCGGTCGTGCAGGGTGATCAGGTCGCGGTCGTCGAGGGCGAACTCGACGTGGCCGCCGATCAGCGCGTCCAGCGCGGCGGCCGGGCCGTCTCCGCCGCCCGCGCGCCGGCGCCCCTCCTCCAGCAGGCGCTCGCTGATGCCGATCAACAGGTCGGCGAGCATCGCGTCCTTCCCGGCGAAGTGCCGGTAGAGACCGGGGCCGCTGATGCCGACGGCCTTGCCGATCTCGTCCACGCCCACGCCGAGGAAGCCCCGGGCGGCGAAGAGCCGGGCGGCTTCCCGGCGGATCTGGTCGCGGCGCGGGAGCGCGGTGGTTCCGGGGACGTTCGGCATGCCGCCCATCGTAGACAGTCGGGTTATCGCCCGTTAACCTGGGCGCGTAAGTTAACGTTAATTAACTTCAGGGAGAGTGGGCGCACCGGAACCCGGGCCACCCCGCCACCCGGTGCCGAGGGCAAGGGAGCTCTTGGGAATGGTCATCTCAACCGCCGGCGTATCCACCGGCGTCCACGGCAGCGCAGCGCGTGGTGGCGCGGCGGGCGGCGTAGCAGCGCCCGGGCCCGTACCGCCCGGGGCCGCCGCCCCCGCGCCCCGGCTCGGCACGGCCGCCGACCCGGCCTCCGAGGCCTACCGGTCCAACACCGAGGCGCACCGGGCGCTGGTCGCCGAGCTGCGCCAGAAGCTCGGCGCGGCCGCCCTCGGCGGCGGTGCCAAGGCCCGCGCCCGGCACACCGCGCGCGGCAAGCTGCTCCCCCGCGACCGCGTGGACACCCTGCTCGACCCCGCCTCGCCCTTCCTGGAGCTGGCCCCGCTGGCGGCCGACGGGATGTACGAGGGCGCCGCGCCCGCGGCCGGCGTCATCGCGGGCATCGGCCGGGTCGCCGGGCGCGAGGTGGTGGTCGTCGCCAACGACGCCACCGTCAAGGGCGGCACGTACTACCCGATGACGGTGAAGAAGCACCTGCGCGCCCAGGAGGTCGCGCTGGAGAACCGTCTCCCCTGCATCTACCTGGTGGACTCCGGCGGCGCGTTCCTCCCCATGCAGGACGAGGTGTTCCCCGACCGGGACCACTTCGGCCGGATCTTCTACAACCAGGCCCGGCTCTCGGCCGCGGGCATCCCGCAGATCGCCGCCGTGCTCGGCTCGTGCACGGCGGGCGGCGCGTACGTCCCGGCGATGAGCGACCAGGCCGTCATCGTCCGCAACCAGGGCACGATCTTCCTGGGCGGGCCGCCGCTGGTGAAGGCAGCCACCGGCGAGGTGGTCACCGCCGAGGAACTGGGCGGCGGCGAGCTGCACTCCCGCACCTCCGGCGTGACCGACCACCTGGCCGAGGACGACGCCCACGCCCTCTCCATCGTCCGCACGATCGTGGCCGGCCTGGGCCCGCGCCCGGAGCGGCCGTGGCCGCTGGCCGCGGTCGAGCCGCCGGCCGTCGACCCGGCCGGCCTGTACGGGGCCGTCCCGGTGGACCCGCGCACGCCCTACGACGTGCGCGAGGTGATCGCCCGGCTGGTCGACGGCAGCCGGTTCGCCGAGTTCAAGGCCGAGTACGGCGCGACCCTGGTCACCGGGTTCGCCCGGATCCACGGCCACCCCGTCGGCATCGTCGCCAACAACGGCGTGCTGTTCTCCGAATCGGCCGTCAAGGGCGCCCACTTCATCGAGTTGTGCGACCAGCGCGGCATCCCCCTCCTCTTCTTGCAGAACATCACCGGCTTCATGGTCGGCCGGCAGTACGAGGCGGGCGGCATCGCCAAGCACGGCGCCAAGATGGTCAACGCCGTCGCCTGCACCCGCGTCCCGAAGCTGACGGTGGTGATCGGCGGCTCGTACGGAGCCGGCAACTACTCGATGTGCGGCCGGGCCTACTCACCTCGCTTCCTGTGGATGTGGCCGGGCGCGAAGATCTCCGTGATGGGCGGCGAGCAGGCGGCCTCCGTCCTCGCCACCGTCCGCCGCGACCAGTTGGAGGGGCACGGCGAGGAGTGGCCGGCCGAGGCGGAGGAGGAGTTCAAGCGACCCGTCCGCGAGCAGTACGAGCGCCAGGGCAACGCCTACTACGCCACGGCACGGCTCTGGGACGACGGCGTGATCGACCCGATGGACACCCGCACCGTGGTCGGCCTCGCCCTCACCGCCTGCGCCAACTCCCCGCTGCCGCCGCCCGGTCCGTACGGCGTCTTCCGGATGTGACCCCGCGCTCCCCGGGCGGGGCCCCGCACCTCCCTTCCCCGCCCGGGGCGCACCCGCTCCCGGTGTGACCCCTCCGACGCCGGCCGCCGGGCCCATCGCCCGGGCCCGCGCCCGGACCGTCCACCCCACCTCCTTCGTACGGCCCCCTCGACCCGGAGGAACGCCTCCCATGTTCGACACAGTTCTGGTCGCCAACCGCGGCGAGATTGCCCTCCGGGTGATCCGCACCCTGCGGCGGCTCGGCGTGCGCTCGGTCGCCGTGTTCAGCGACGCCGACGCCGACGCCCCGCACGTCCGCGAGGCCGACGTCGCCGTCCGGCTCGGCCCGGCCGACCGCAGCGACAGCTCGGCCGCCGAGACCTACCTGCGGACCGACCAGATCCTCGCCGCCGCCCGGCGCACCGGCGCCCAGGCCGTCCACCCCGGCTACGGCTTCCTCGCCGAGAACGCCGCCTTCGCCCGCGCCTGCGCGGACGCGGGCCTCGTCTTCATCGGTCCTCCTCCCGGTGCGGTCGAGCTGATGGGTGACAAGATCAACGCCAAGGAGGCCGTCCGGACCGCCGGCGTCCCGGTGGTCCCGGGCAGCCGGGCCACCGCGCCCACCGACGACGAACTCGTCGCCGCCGCGGACGAGATCGGCTACCCCGTCCTCCTCAAGCCGTCCGCCGGCGGCGGTGGCAAGGGCATGCGGCTCGTGCGGGACCCGGCCGAACTGCGGACCGAGATCGCCGCCGCGCGCCGTGTCGCCCGGACGGCCTTCGGTGACGACACCCTGCTCCTGGAGCGCTGGGTGGACCGCCCCCGCCACATCGAGGTGCAGGTGCTCGCCGACGCCCACGGCACCACCGTCCACCTCGGCGAGCGCGAGTGCAGCCTCCAGCGCCGCCACCAGAAACTGATCGAAGAGGCACCCTCCGTCCTGCTCAACGCCGAGACCCGGGCCGCGATGGGAGCCGCGGCCGTCCGCGCCGCGGAGTCCTGCGGCTACACCGGGGCCGGCACCGTGGAGTTCATCGTCCCCGGCATCGACCCGGACTCCCCCGCCCCCGACTCCCCCGAGGACGTGCGGGAGTTCTTCTTCATGGAGATGAACACCCGTCTCCAGGTGGAACACCCCGTCACCGAGCTCGCCATCGCCGTCGCCGACCCGGACGGCGGCCGGCCCCGCCGTCTGGACCTGGTCGAGTGGCAGCTGCGCGTCGCCGCCGGCGAGCGGCTCACCTTCGGTCAGTCCGACATCTCCTTCCTGGGCCACGCCATCGAGGCCCGCATCTGCGCCGAGGACCCGGAACGGGACTTCCTGCCCACCGGCGGACGGATCCTGGTGCTCGACGAGCCGCAGGGCGAGGGCATCCGGGTCGACTCCGGGGTCGCCCCCGGAAGCGTCATCACCAGCGCCTACGACCCGATGCTCGCCAAGGTCATCGCGTACGGGCCCGACCGCCCGACCGCGCTCCGCCGCCTGCGCGCCGCGCTGGCCGACACCCGCATCCTGGGCGTCACCACCAACACCGGCTTCCTGCGGCGACTGCTCGCCCACCCCGACGTCGTCGCCGGCCGACTGGACACCGGCCTGGTGGAACAGACCGTCCGGCAACAGCCTGCCCTGCTGGCCTCGCCGCACTCGCCCGCGACGGCCACCGACTCGGCAGCCGACCAGGCCGACCAGGCCGACCGAACCGCCGGGACCGACCACGCGGCCCCGGCCGACCCGGGCGCGACCGACGGATATCCCGCACCCGTCCACCTCCTCTACTACGCGGCCGCCCTCGCGCGGCACGCGGACCTCACCCCGGCCGCCGACTCCGGCGGCTGGACCGACCCCTTCTCCCTCCCCTCCGGCTGGCGCCTGGGCGGCGCACCCGCCTGGACCACCCACCGGCTCCGGGCCCCCGGCCAGGACCCCGTCTCGGTGCGCATCCGTTCGATCACTGTCGGCAACGTAGCCGACGCCACTGACATTCCCGGCAATGTCACCCTTGAGGTGGAAATCGGACTCGGCTCCGGCCCGGCCCACCGGGCCCGGGCGGTCCGCACCGCCGACCGGCTGCACCTGACGGTCGACGGCCTGCAGACCTCCTTCGCGCTGACCGTCGACGACACCCCCGGGGTCGCCGGCGCCCCGGTGACCTGGCTCGGCGTCGAGGGCGACGCCTGGCCGCTGCACAGCCACGACGCGGTCGGCGAGGGCGCCGCCGCGGCCGGCGCCCACCACGGCGCCCTCACCGCCCCGATGCCCGGCACCGTCACCGTCGTCAAGACCGCGACGGGCGAGGCGGTCCGCAAGGGCCAGGCCCTGCTCGTCCTGGAGGCCATGAAGATGGAACACGTGATCTCCGCCCCGCACGACGGAGTCGTGAGCGAGCTCCGCGCCACCGCCGGGGCCACCGTCGCGATGGAGGAGCTGCTGGTGGTGGTCACCCCCACGGAGGAGGGCGCGGACGTTCCCGCGGGCGCCCCCACCGGCGCGGACGCGACCGCCACGAGCCCGGCGGAGGTGCGGTCGTGACCACCGCCTCCCCCGCCCACGAGCCCGACGCGCTCGAACTCGGCCTGCCCGACCCCGTCCGCGCCCCCGGCCTGCCGGAGAAGGTCCGGATCCACGAGGTCGGACCGCGCGACGGGCTGCAGAACGAGAGCGCCCTGGTGCCCGTCGAGGTCAAGGCCGAGTTCATCGCCCGGCTCGCCGCCGCCGGGCTGCGGACGGTCGAGGCCACCAGCTTCGTCCACCCCAAGTGGGTGCCGCAGCTCGCCGACGCCGAGGACCTGGTACCCCGGCTGGCCGACCTGCCCGGGCGCCACCCCGGGCTGCGGCTGCCCGTCCTGGTGCCCAACGAGCGCGGCCTCGACCGCGCGCTCGCCCACCACGCCGCCGACATCGCGGTGTTCGCCAGTGCCACCGAGACCTTCGCGCGCCGCAACCTCAACCGCTCGGCGGACGAGGCGATGGCGATGTTCCGCCCGGTCGTCGAGCGCGCCACGGCGGCCGGGGTCGCGGTCCGCGGCTACCTCTCGATGTGCTTCGGCGACCCGTGGGAGGGCCCCGTCCCGGTCTCCCAGGTGGTCCGCCACGGCGTCGCGCTGCTGGAGATGGGCTGCGCCGAGCTGAGCCTCGGCGACACGATCGGCGTCGCCACCCCGGGGCAGGTCGCCGCCCTGCTCGCCGCGTTCGCCGCGGCGGGGGTGCCGGCCGAGCGGCTCGCGGTGCACTTCCACGACACCTACGGCCAGGCGCTCAGCAACACGCTCGCGGCGCTCCGCGAGGGCGTCACCACCGTCGACGCCTCGGCCGGCGGCCTGGGCGGCTGCCCGTACGCCAAGAGCGCGACCGGCAACCTCGCCACCGAGGACCTCGTGTGGATGCTGCACGGCCTCGGCGTCCGGACCGGCGTGGACCTGCGCGCGCTGGTCGCCACCAGTGGCTGGATGGCCGAGCGCCTCGGCCGCCCGAGCCCCTCCCGCACCGTCCAGGCGCTGCTCGGCGCCGCCCGGGGCTGACCGTCCCGGATCGCCGTCCGGCGTCCCCCGTCCACTCGGACGACCTTCTTTCCAGACGACCACACCACGCGACCGTCACACCATCGGACGGACGCCGGTCACCCCGCTCACGCCCGCGGCCACCCCGGCCGGGCGGCCCCAGGAGGAACACCGTGTTCGATCACCGGCTGAACAGCGAGTACGAGGACCTGCGGCGCACCGTCGCCGAGTTCGCCCAGGACGTGGTGGCGCCGAAGATCGGCGAGTTCTACGAGCGGGAGGAGTTCCCGTACGAGATCGTCCGCGAGATGGGGCGGATGGGCCTGTTCGGCCTGCCCTTCCCCGAGGAGTACGGCGGCATGGGCGGCGACTACTTCGCGCTCGGCCTCGCGCTGGAGGAACTCGCCCGGGTCGACTCCTCGGTGGCCATCACCCTGGAGGCGGCGGTCTCCCTCGGCGCCATGCCGATCTACCGCTTCGGCACCGAGGAGCAGAAGCGCGAGTGGCTGCCGCGGCTCACCTCGGGCGAGCTCCTCGGCGCCTTCGGCCTGACCGAGCCCGAGGGCGGCTCGGACGCCGGCGCGACCCGCACGACGGCCCGCTACGACGAGGCCACCGACGAGTGGGTCATCAACGGCACGAAGTGCTTCATCACCAACTCCGGGACGGACATCACCGGGCTGGTCACCGTCACCGCCCTCACGGAACCGCTCGCTCGTTCGAGTGAAGAGGGCGAATTCCGCTCGCCAACGCGCGAGATCTCTTCCATCATCGTGCCCACCGGGACCCCGGGGTTCCAGGTCTCGAAGAAGTACTCGAAGGTCGGGTGGAACGCATCCGACACCCGCGAACTGTCCTTTACCGACTGCCGCGTTCCCGCGGCCAACCTGCTGGGCGAGCGTGGCCGAGGCTACGCCCAGTTCCTGCGGATCCTCGACGAGGGCCGCATCGCGATCGCGGCCCTGGCCACCGGCCTGGCCCAGGGCTGCGTCGACGAGTCCGTCGCGTACGCCGGCACGCGCCGGGCCTTCGGCCGGCCGATCGGTGCCAACCAGGCCATCCAGTTCAAGCTCGCCGACATGGAGCTGCGCGCCCACACCTCCCGCCTGGCCTGGCGGGACGCCGCTTCCCGGCTGCTGCACGGAGAACCGTTCAAGAAGGAGGCCGCCATCGCGAAGCTGTACTCGTCCGAGGCCGCCGTCGACAACGCGCGCGAGGCGACGCAGATCCACGGCGGGTACGGCTTCATGAACGAATTCCCGGTCGCCCGTTTCTGGCGCGACTGCAAGATCCTGGAGATCGGCGAGGGCACGTCGGAGGTCCAGCGCATGCTCATCGCCCGGGAGCTCGGCGTCACGTCCTGAACCGCACCCTGCGGGGGTAACGCCCGCCCCCGCAGGGACGGTTGGGGCAGGCGACCGGGGCCGGCCGTCCGCGGCGGTCGGCAGCTGCGGCCACCTCCGGCGGACGGCGACAGCCGTGGGCCCGCGCCGGAGCGGGACGGTGAGGGGATGGACGCGAGGGGATGGACGCCGGGCTGGTGCGGCGTCAGGGGATGACGATCACCGGTCGGTTGGCGCGGCGCGCCAGCCGACCGGAGACCGAACCGAAGATCTTGCCGAGCAGGCCGTGCGTCGTCCCGACGACGATGGCGTCGGCGGCGTACTCGCGGCCGACCTCCTCGATCTCGTGGCAGATGTCGCCGCCGCGCTCGACCAGGATCCACGGCACGCCGGCGAGGAAGTCGGCACAGGCGAGCTCCAGGCCCAGCACCTCGGTGCGGTGGTCCGGGAGGTCCACGAAGACGGGAGGCTCACAACCCGCCCAGACCGTGGCGGGCAGGCGGTTGGCGACGTGCACGATCACCAGGCCGCACTGCGAACGGCGGGCCATGCCCACCGCGTAGGCGAGGGCTCGCTCGCTGGACAGCGAGCCGTCGAAGCCGACGACCACGCCGTGCTGGAAGGCCGGGTCGCAGGCGCGGCCGGGCTCGTCCTGGACGATCGGCTCGGTGTGCGCGGACCGGCCGGACGTCTCCGGGCGGTCGGCGCCCGGGCCCAGGCGCCCGCTCACCGCGGGCTCCGTGCGGTCGGCCGCGGGCTCACCGCGCCGTCGGCGGTCACCGGGACGACCACCGGCGCGGTCGCGGCGGACGATGTCGCGCAGCGAGCGCGCGAAGCCCTGCACGCCGCCGTGCGCGGGCTCGTGGTGCTCTGCTCGGTGGGCACCGCCGGGAGCGCCCGCATCGGGCCGGCCGGAGCCTGCGCGGCCGGAGTCCGCTTGGCCGACGTCCGCACGGCCGGTGACTCCATCACCGGTGGCTCCGTCGCCGGTATCTGCACGGCCGGTATCTGCGCGTCCGGTGTCTGCACGGCCAACGCCTGCGCGTCCGGTGTCTGCACGGTAAGCATCTCCACGGCCGGTGTCCGCACAGCCGGAATGCGCACGGCTCGAATCCACCTGGCCGGAATCCGCACGGTCGGCGTCGTCGCGCGGAGCGGAGTCGCCTCCGGTCGCTGGGCCCGTGCCACGGGGAGCGTCCGGTTCAACCGGTCGGGAGAACTCAAAACCAGCCATGGCTCACGGCTCTTCGCGGGAGAGGGGCCGACAGGAGAGGACAACGCTGCCCGGGGAGCAGGCCCGCCCACGGGATGACATCGGTCTGCGCCGCCCAGCACCGTTTGTGACCTGTTCCTTTCAGAGTACGACGGGCGTGAGGCCCAGCCCAGCGGCGAAGCCCCGGGGCGCCGTTGTTCCCGCGAAAGGGGGATGCGCCCACCGAGACCGCGCGCCCCACTCGCAAGCCTTCGCGCCCCCTCCGGAAAGGAGGTTCCCTGGAGCTTGACTGAGCGAACCGGACCGCGCAACAGGCCCACGGAACACCGTGACCGGACTGTCATTGATCGGCGACGATCCGTCGCGGGCCGTCGCGACCCGTGACGTCCCACCCGTCCCACCAGGCCCGTTCCGCCCCACCGGCACACCGGTCCGCAGCACCCGTTTCAGCCACTTCGTGCGGGTTCGCGACGCTCTCTGGCATTTGCCACGTGCATAGGCGCGGGCACTGGCACCATGCTCGGCATGCCCCTGCTCCTGTTCGACCTCGACAACACGCTGCTCCCCAGGGACGCCGCTTTCCGGGCCTGGGCGCAGGACTTCCTGTCCGAACGCGACCTACCGCCCGGAGACGTCGACTGGTTCGTCACCCTGGACGGCGGCGGCTACGTGCCGCGCAGCACCGTACTGTCCGCCGTCCGGCGCCGCTACGGGTTGGACGCCTCTTCCGACGACCTGCTCGACCACTACCGACACGGCATCAACTCGCACATCCACTGCCCGCCCCGACACGTCGAAGCGCTGCGGGCGGCCCGGGCCGCCGGGTGGACCCTCGGCATCGTCAGCAACGGCGGGACGGGCCCCCAGTCGGAGAAGATCCTGCGGACCGGGCTCGGCCCGCTGGTCGACGGCTGGGTCATCTCCGAGGAGGCCGACTGCGTCAAGCCCGACCCGCTGATCTTCGAGATCGCCGCCCGGCGGTGCGGCGTCTCCCCCACCGGCGACTGGGCTGCGCACACCTGGATGGTCGGGGACCACGCGCCGGCCGACATCGCCGGAGCGGAGCTGACCGGTCTGCGCAGCGTCTGGCTGCACCACGGCCGGCCCTGGGCCGAGATCGGCTACCGGCCGACGCTGAAGGCCGCCGGCCTGCCGGAGGCCGTCGGCCAGGTGCTGGCCGCGCGCAACGCGCCGTCCGTCCGGGCGGGCGTCCGCGCGGGCGTGCCGGTCCGGCGGCGACCGGCCGGGCAGACGCGCGTGGTGGCCGCCTCGGCGGGCAGCGCTGCGAGCGGGCAGGCGGCCGTGACGGCGCTCATCGGCGCGCGGTCCGGCGTACGGCCGACAGCGTCCGCCTCGGAGGGCTCACGTGCGCCTGTTCCCGTGAACGCCGGGGCGGGCGGCACCGGAGGACCGGAGGCGGGGGTCGCTGTCCGAAACCGCTCAGGTGAGCTTGCCGTGATCGTCGCGGAGCACAACGAGGCGGGCGCGAACGGTGCGGGCACGCCCGTCGAACGTCCAACGGCGTTGCTCCCCAGGGCGGATGGGCCCGTGCGAACCAGGTTCGCCGTCCCGCTGGAGGCGCTGCCGACGGCAGCGGCGCGGTAGGTCGGCGGCAAGGGGCCGGCAGCAGAGGCCGGCAACAGGAGGTCGTCGGCAAGGCCGACGTACCGGGGCTACGCCTGCGCCCGGGCCGCCTGCGCGGTCCGGGTCCACCAGCACGTGCGCCCCTGGTCGGCGAACCCGAGCCTGCGGTAGAGCGGTTCGCCGACGGCGGTGGCGACCAGCGTCACCGGGCGGTCGGGTCGGGCCGCCGCCAGGGCGGTCTCCAGCACGGCGCGCGCCACGCCCCGGCCACGGGCGAAGGGCAGCGTGGCGAGCCAGTACACCCCGGTGGCACGGCCGTCGTCGTAGGTGAGGCAGGCGCCCGCCGGCGTGCCGTCGAGGCGTCCCAGCCACACCCGGCAGCCGGAGTCGTGCAGCATCCGCTCCGGGACCGCCTCGCCGCGTGTCCAGGGTTGCCGGGCGGGCTGCGGAAAACCGTCGACGATCACGCGTTCCGCGGCGGCGAGGGTGTCGCCGTCCACCACCTCATCCACCGTCAGGGAACCTCCGCCCGCCGCCTCACGGGCGTACGGCAGCGACTGCCCGCCGCCCCCGACCGGGCCCGGCTCACGGACCATCACCGGCATGACCGGCAGGCGGGTAGCTCCGAGGCCGGTCAGGTCGAGGCCGCCGTACGGGTCCTCCAGGGTGAAGCGGCCGGTGGACCAGGCCGCCAGGAGCTCGGCCAACTCCGCTTCCGGCAGAGCCGGTTCGGCGTACGGGCGGGTGATCAGGACGCGGTGCGGGTCGTCCGGCGTGCGGGCGCAGCGGACGGCGGTGAGGGCGCCGCCGGTGCGGGTCCGCCAGCCGTGCGCCCGGGCCTGGCCGAGCCAGAAGGCGGCAGCGTTGTCGTTGGCCTGTTCGAGCCGGCGCGGATCGTTCACGACTGGACGGCAACCCGGGCCGTCACGCCGGCCGCGGCCCGCCCGGACCCTGGCCGAATGAAGCCAGGGAGGCGCACTTCCGCCGACTTGTGCGCCCTCCCGTGCACCGCCGATTTTCGGTCAATTTCTGGCCGGTCCCTCCCGCTTGGGCAAATCCGCAGCCCAGACCCGCCGGCCGGGCGCCCCGGAGCCGGACGCCCCAGGAGCGGCCCCGCGACAACCAGCCACCGTTACACCGGCCCTCTTCCCAGAAGGGTCGACGGGTGCCACGCTTCGTGATCGAATGCATCACGCCAAATTGCCATGTCGACATAGCGTCGGATGGTGAACTTGTCACAACGGCAACGGTCCACCCGATAGATTTCGATCTTGGCTAGCAGTGCCGCACCACCCACACCACACCACCGAGGGGGCTTGAGCGCCTTGAGCAGGGTGAGCAGGAGCGACGCGGGTCCTGACAGCGGCCAGACGGTGGCCGGCATCGCGGGTCGCCCCGCGAGAAGCGCTGGCACCTCCGCGATCGCCGCCACCACCCGCAACTCCGGCACCTCCGGCACCGCTTCGTACCCCTCCCACTCCGCCGGACCGAACGCTCCGGCCGCCCACTCCGCCGCGCCCGGCGCCCCTTCCTACGGCGCGTCCCCGGAGCACGGCGGACCGGCCGTCAGCCGAGGCCCCATCAACCCAGGCCAGCCGTACGGCTCCGGCGGTGCGGGCGCGGCATACGGATCCGGCACCGCAGGCCCGGGCTACGGATCCGGTACCGCGGGCGCGGGTTACGGCTCCGGAGCCGCGGGCCAGGGTTACGGATCCGGCGGCGCGGGCCAGGGTTACGGCGCGGACTACCCCGTCTACCCGGGCACGCCTGGCGCTCCCGGCCTGCCCGGCGGCTCCACCGGCACGCTCGGCGGACTCGGCCTCGGCCCGGGCGTGGGCGTCGCGGGCGGGCACGGTCCGCTCGGACACGGCGCTCCGCACGGTCCCGCACACGGCGGTGCCCACGGCGGCCCGCTCGGCGAGCGGTCCGGCGCGAACGGCTCCGCGACGGCGGTGATGACCGCCGCGCCGCGCAAGCTGTCCGGCCGGCGCCGCCGCGAGACCGTCGCGGTGCTGATCTTCGGCGGCGCCCCGATCTTCGAGAGCTCGATCCCGCTCTCCGTCTTCGGGGTCGACCGCCAGGACGCCGGGGTGCCGCGCTACCGCCTGCTGGTGTGCGCCGGGGAGGAGGGCCCGCTCGCCACCACCGGCGGCCTCACCCTCTCCGCCCCCTACGGCCTGGAGGCCCTGGCCCGGGCCGGCACGATCGTCGTACCGGCCTGGCGGTCGATCTCGCAGCCGCCGCCGGTCGAGGCGATCACCGCCCTGCGCAAGGCGCACCACGAGGGTGCGCGGATCATCGGCCTGTGCACCGGCGCGTTCGTGCTCGCCGCGGCCGGCCTGCTCGACGGGCGGCCGGCGACCACCCACTGGATGTACGCCCCGACCCTCGCCAAGCGCTACCCGCGGGTGCACGTCGACCCGCGTGAGCTCTTCGTCGACGACGGCGACGTGCTGACCTCGGCCGGCACCGCCGCCGGCATCGACCTCTGCCTGCACGTGGTGCGCAGCGACCACGGCGCCGAGGCGGCCAACGCGCTCGCCCGCCGCCTGGTGGTGCCGAGCCGCCGCAGCGGTGGAGGACAGGCCCAGTACATCGATCAGTCTTTACCGGAGGAGATCGGCAACGACCCGCTGGCCGAGGTGGTCACGTGGGCGCTGGAGAACCTCAACCAGCAGTTCGACGTCGAGGTGCTGGCGGCTCGCGCCTACATGAGCCGGCGCACCTTCGACCGGCGGTTCCGCACGCTCACCGGCAGCGCGCCGCTGCAGTGGCTGATCACCCAGCGGGTGCTCCAGGCGCAGCGGCTGCTGGAGACGTCGGAGCTGTCGGTGGACGACGTCGCGCGGCGGTGCGGGTTCCGTTCGCCGGTGGCGCTGCGCGGGCACTTCCGCCGTCAGCTCGGGGTCTCGCCGGCCGCCTACCGGACCGGCTACCGGGCGCGTCGGCCCGGCCCGCAGACCGCGGGACCGGCCGGTCCGCACGGGGCGGCCACCGCGACGGCGGCGGGCGGCGGCGCGTTCGGCGGGGTGCACGGCCAGCAGCCGGCGCACGGGTTCCCGGCGGCGGCCGGCGGTCCGGTGCTGCCCGCGCAGCACGGTCAGCACCCGCAGCACGGGCAGGCGGCGGCGCACGGCCAGCCGGGCGGCCACGGTCAGGCCGGTCCGCACGGCCAGCCGGGTCCGTTCGGTCCCGGTCCCGCCGGTGCGCAGGCCCCGCAGCCGCACCACGCGCGCCCCGGTCAGGCGTACCCGTACCAGCAGGCCGCGCAGCAGCCGTACCCCGGGCAGCCGGGTGCGGCGCGCGGTCCGATGCGGCCGCCGCTCGTGCCGCCGCAGGCCGGTCCGGGCGCGGGCCGTCCGCCGCGCACGGCCGAGCACGCGGCGACCGAGGACGGGCTCCCGCAGCCGGGTGCGCGCGGCCAGGGGCAGGGTCACCGGAGCGCGGTCGAGCGGCCGGCGGACGAGCCGGGTGGCGCCGGGGCGGTGCGCGGTCACGGCTCGCCCGGCGGGCAGCCGGTGTCCGGCGGCGACGTCCGGGCGCGTCAGGCCCGGGCGCCGCAGGTCCGTCCACAGGGCGGACGCGCGGCGGCGGCCGACGGCGGCCGTGCCGCGGCGAGGGAGGCCAGGCCCGGACGGGACGGCCACCCCGTCCGCTCGGACCGGGAGGCCGACCACACCGGCGCCGCGGAGCACCGCGACCTCGGTGAGCACGGCGACCACGCGGACGGCCTCGGGCCGGACGAACGGTCCGCCGAGGCGCTCGCCCAGGCCCCCCGCTCGGCTCCACCGGTCCCCGCGGCGCGTGATCGCGCCGTAGGGTGAGTTGCGTGAATGACCGTTTGGTATGGATCGACTGTGAAATGACCGGCCTCGACCTCGACCGGGACGCCCTGGTCGAGGTCGCGGCGCTGGTGACGGACTCCGAGCTGAACATCCTCGGCGAGGGTGTCGACGTCATCATCCGCCCGCCCGCGGAGGCGCTGGCGAACATGCCCGAGGTGGTGCGCGCCATGCACACCTCCTCCGGGCTACTCGACGAGCTCGAGCACGGGGTGACGCTCGCCGAGGCCGAGGAGCGGGTGCTCGCGTACGTGCGCCAGCACGTGCCGGAGGCCGGCAAGACGCCGCTGTGCGGGAACTCGGTGGCCACCGACCGCGGCTTCCTGGCCCGGGACATGCCCGCCCTGGAGGGCCACCTGCACTACCGGATCGTGGACGTCTCCTCGATCAAGGAGCTGTCCCGCCGCTGGTACCCGAAGGCGTACTACAACAGCCCGCAGAAGGGCGGCAACCACCGCGCGCTCGCCGACATCCGCGAGAGCATCGACGAACTGCGGTACTACCGCGAGGCGGTGTTCGTCCCCCAGCCCGGCCCGGACACCGACACCGCGCGCGCGATCGCCGAGAAGTACCGGCCCGCGACGGACTGACCCTCCGCACCAACCCGCGCACCCACCCGCCGGACCGTCCGATCGGACGGTCCGGCGGGCTCCGGTAGGGCTCCGCGAGGGGTCCGCGCACGCCCGCGGGAAACCCTGGCGCGAGCACCCTCTCGGATCCTGTAGAGTTCTTCCTGTCGGAACGGGAACGCGAAGAGCGGGAACGGGCCGGACAGATGGTGGGTGTAGCTCAGTTGGTAGAGCACCTGGTTGTGGTCCAGGTGGCCGCGGGTTCGAGTCCCGTCACTCACCCCACGAGCCCGAGGGGCCGATCTCTTCAAGAGGTCGGCCCCTCGGGCGTTTTCGCGTTCCCTCACATCGGACTCCCGCACCGCCCGTCGAGGACGGGCCTGTCGCCGGAAGCTACCGAGCAGTAACATCGTCCGCATGACGACACCTTCGATCGGCCAGATGCTCGACGCCACCGTCCCGATGGCGCGCACCCTCAAGCTCGAGTACCTGGAGACCACCCCGGAGCGCGCCGTGCTCCGGCTGCCCGACCAGCCCGAGTACCACAACCACGTCGGCGGGCCGCACGCCGGCGCGATGTTCACCCTCGCCGAGTCCGCCAGCGGCTGCATCGTGCTCGCCGCCTTCGGCGACCAGCTCTCGCGCGCCGTGCCGCTCGCCGTCAACGCCGAGATCGCGTACAAGAAGCTCGCGATGGGCGAGGTCACCGCGACCGCCGTGCTGGGCCGCCCGGCCGCCGACATCGTCGCCGAGCTGGACGCGGGCGAGCGCCCGGAGTTCCCCGTCACCGTCGAGATCACCCGGGCCGACGGCGCCGTCACCGGTGTGATGACGGTCACTTGGACCCTGCGCCCCAACTCCTGACCGCCGCGCGGTCCGTGGCCCCGGGGCGGCATCCCCGGGGCCACGATGACTGTCCGTGACGGCCGGCGTGACCTCACGGCCCGTCCGCTCGTTCTCAACTCACATGCGAGCCAATCACGCCACCAGGCACCAGGAACCCGACCCCCTCGGCGCCACCGGCGCCCGGCGCTCGGCCGGCCGGTGGCTCCCCGGGCCCCGCGCCGTCGCGGCCGGCGGGGCACTGCTCGCACAGCTCTGGGGCATCGGCGCCACCGGCGCGTACGCGGCCACGACCGACCCCCTGCCCGCCCCCGCCGACACCGCCGTCCGACGCGCCCTGCACGGCACGCCGGCGCAGCACGACAAGGAGTCGGCCGAACGCGTCGGCACTCCCGCGCGGACGCCCGCCTCGAACTCCCCCGGGCTCGTCGACGAGCTCGCCGGCACCACCGGGGCCGCCAACGGCGGCCTGCAGGAACGCATCCGGGCCGGCGGCCTGCCGCTCCCCGGCCAGCGGGCGGCCGTACCCGACGCCTTCGCCCTGGCCTCCGGCCTGCTCGGCGCGGTGCCGCCCCAGGGCCGGCCCACCGCGACACCCGCGCCGCGCGAGGGCGGACCCGCCGGGTCCACGGCCACCCCCGGCGAGCACGGCGGGACGAGGTCCGCACACCCCGCGGGTTCCGCACCGGCGGCGCGGAAGGCCGAACCGGCCGCCGCCGCACCCGAGCCCGCGGTGCCGTCGGGCACGGCCGCCGGACCCGCGGCACCCGACGCCACCGCCGGCACCGGGCACACCGGACAGACGTCCACCGCGCCCTCGACCGGCGCTCCGGGAACGCCCTCGGCCCTCGCGCTCGCCGACACGGCCACCGTGACCGCCGCCAAGGACGGCTCCGGCACGGCCACCGCCGTCCTCGCCCCCATCGCGGCCGGGCTCCTGCTCACGGGGGCGGCGATGTGGAAGCACCGCGGGCTGCCGCGGGGGCACTGACCCGACGGGGCCTGGCGGGCGGGATCCCTTGCCGGGGGGACGAGTTCACAGCCCGGGTGGACGCGCGCCGGGTCGAGCACGGCGGTTGGCGCAGCCGAGCGGCCGCGGCCGGCCGGCGCGGCCGGGCCGACGCGATGGGCACAGCCCGCCAGGCACAGCCGAGCGGACACGGCCGGGCGGGCGCGGTGGTCGCACCCCGCCAGGCACAGCCGAGCGAACGCGGCGGGCCGGCGCGATGGGCACAGCCCCCCAGGCACAGCCGAGCGAACGCGGCGGGCGGGCGCGGTGGGCACAGCCCCCCAGGCAAAGCCGAGCCGACGCGGCGGTCGCGGTCGGACGGACGCCGCAGGAACGGCTCGGCAAGGCACCTGCCACACGGCGAGCGCCCGCGCCGCACCGCCCGTCAGCGGAAGACGCCCGCCGGCGGGGCCGGGGACGGGACGGCCGTGGCGTCCGTCACGGGAGCGGCCCCGGCGGTGAACGCGGCCAGGGGCCCTCCGTGTTCGACGCGGGCGAGGGCGGAGTCGGTGGCCACGCGCCGCGTGAGGTCGGCGACCGGGAGGGGGGCGTGGGCCGCGGCCAGGATCAGGTTGCCGAAGCGCTTGCCGCGCAGGACCGCCGGGTCGGCGACGAGGCAGAGCTCGGGGAAGACCGCGCCCAGCGTGGCGACCTGGGCGCGCGCGAACGGGAGGGCGGAGCCGTCGGCCATGTTGACCGCGTACCAGCCGCCGGGGGCGAGCGCGCGGGAGGCGAGCGTCGCGAACTCGACCGTGGTGCAGTGCGCCGGGGTCCGGGCGCCGGAGAAGACGTCGGTGATCACCAGGTCGACGCTGCCCTCCGGGGTGCGCTCCAGCACGTTGCGGGCGTCCCCGCCGCGGACCTTGATCTGCCAGCCGCGCTCCAGCGGGAGTTCGGCGCGGACCAGCTCGGTGAGCGCGGTGTCGATCTCGGCGACCTGCTGCCGGGAGCGGGGGCGGGTCGCCGCGACGTAGCGGGCGAGGGTGAGGGCGCCGCCGCCGAGGTGCAGGACGGTGAGCGGGCGGCCGGGCGGCGCGACGAGGTCTATCAGGTGGCCGAGCCGGCGCTGGTACTCGAAGCCGAGGTGGGTCGGGTCGGCGAGGTCGACCATCGACTGCGGGGCGCCGTCGATCAGCAGGGACCACGCGGCGGGGCGGTCCCGGTCCGGGCGGAGCTCGGCCAGGCCGGAGCCGACGGGACGGGTGAGCGGCCCCTGGGCGTGGAGGCGGCCGCCGGGCCCGGTGGTGTCGGGCTGCGGCTGCGCCGTCGCGCGGCCCCGGTCGGTGCCGCGCGCGGCCCTGCTGCTTCGTCCCATGACAGCCATTATCGGCGCAGGTCGATGGGACCACTCGAACTGGCGAACGCCCGCGGGCGTGCTGGGTGGATCCGGCCGGAGGAACGGACCGAGGGCCCGGCGGGATCCGCACGGCACGCCCGCTAGAACGGGCCGAGGCCGCCGGCGGTCAGCGTGCAGGCGGCCTCGCAGAGCGCGGAGCGGAGCACCCACGCGTCGGTGGGCCGGGTGGAGCCGTCGGTGGCGGTCGGGGGCATCACCCAGCGCGGATCGGCGACGGGCAGCAGCAGGGCGCCGGGCGTGCACGAGCTGCCGGGCAGGTGCCAGGTGTCACAGGTGCCGGCCGGGACGTAGAAGGAGACGGTGCTGCCGCTGCGGCTCTGCAGGACGGCCCCGCAGGCGCGGCGCAGGCGCAGGATGTCGACCGCCTCCAGTCCGTGCCGCACGCCGACCGTCACGGTGTCGTAGCCGGGGAGGACGGTGCCCTCGCCGACGGCCGGGCGGCGGCCGGGGCTCCGGCCCCCGCAGGGGGCGCGGCCGCCCTCGACCGGTCCCCGGCCGGGGATCCGGTCGTCGGCGGGATCGGGGAGCAGGGCGGGGGCGGCGCCGGCGAGCACACCTCCGACGGCAGGTCGGTACTGCGGCAGTCCGGTGGCCATCACGGGCCCTCCTGTCACCTCGTCGGATCGGAAGCCGGGCCGCCGGGAGGCCCCGGGCGGTCCGGGGAGGTGGGGGTGTCGCCGGAGCGGGCGGCGGGGCCGGGGGCGGCGGCCTGGGTTCCACGTACCAGGACAACGCCGCAACCGCGCCGCAGGCCACGGGGCGCCTTACAGCAAGGCATGGCATTTCATGGCAGATCTCGGCAACTGCGCCCGTTTCGCCCCGGATTGACCATATATCGGACGGGAACGCGCTGTGGCCGACCGGTGACTCCCGGTACTGTCGGTGGCGGGCCGGGGTGATCCGTTCGGAGCACCCGGGCACCGCCCCCGCACCTCCACGGAGCGCACCATGGCAGCCACCCCACCGGCCGAGCCGACCCGCCCGTCACCCAACACCGTGATGCGCGCACTGCGCGGCGACCGCTCGCCCGGCGAGTTCGCCACCGCCGTGCGCCGCGCCGCCCGCGAGATCGGGGAGCACGTGTCCTGCGACGCCCGCTACGTCGGACGGGTCGAGTCCGGCGAGATCCGCTGTCCCAACTACGCCTACGAGCGCGTGTTCCGGCACATGTGGCCGGGCCGCTCGCTCACCGACCTCGGCTTCGCCCCCAGGACCTCCGTCCGCCGCCGCCCGGCGGACGGCGCCCCGGGCGACACGCCACCCCCGCTCCACCCACCGTTCCCGACCCTGCCCGCCCCGCGCTCGCCACTCTCCACCCAACTCCCGTACGCTGCCTCGCCGTACGCGGATCCGCCCGCCCCGGACGGCCCCCCGTGGCCGCTCTCCGCGGCGGTGCCCCGAGGGCCCGCCGGACCGCGCCTTCTCGACGAGGAGAACGACGACGTGCGTCGCCGTACGTTCCTGACCGGCGGCTCGGCCGCCCTGGCCACCGCGATCGGATTCGACCCGCCCGCCGCGGCCGCCCCCGGCACCGGCCCGGGCGCCGGGGCCGGTGCCCTGGTGCCCGGCCGCAGCGCCCCGGTGCCGCTGCGCAAGGTCGGCGCCGCCGAGGTGCTGGGCGTGGAACAGGCCGTCCGGGACATCCGGCTCGCCGACGACGCGCACGGCGGCGACACCCTGTTCGAGCTGGCCGGGCAGTCGCTGCGGACGGCCTACGTGCTGCTCAACGAGGGCGAGTACAGCGCCGAGACGGAGCGCCGGCTGCAGGCCGGGGCCGGCGAACTCGCCATCTCCGTCGGCTGGCTGGCCCACGACTCCAACCGGCTCGCGGACGCCCGCTCGCTCTACGCCGAGGCGCTCGCCACCGCGCGGATGGCCGGCGACTCCGCCCTGGAGGCGCACGTCTTCTCCAACAGCGCCTTCCTCGCCCGGGACGCCGGCCGCCCCCGCGAGGCGCTGCGCGCCGCCCAGGCCGGGCAGGCGGCCGCCCGGCACCTCGACTCCGACCGGCTGCTGGCGCTGCTCGCCATGCGCGAGGCCGGCGGCTGGGCGCTCCTGCAGGACCGATCCGCCTGCGAGCGCGCGATCGCCCGTGCGTACACCCTGTTCGACCGCGGGCCCTGCGAGGCCGACCCGGAGTGGATGTCCTTCTTCGGCGAGGCCGAGATCGCCGGGCTCCAGTCCCAGTGCTGGTCCGCGCTCGGCGACTGGGACCGGGCCAGCGAGCAGGCCGGGCTCGCCATAACGCTCCAGGAGCCGCACTTCGTCCGCAACCGGGTGCTGTACACCGCCGAGCTCGCCCACGACCGGCTCGGCCGGGGCGACCTCACGGGCGCCGCGCACCACGGCTCGGCCGCCGTGGCGCTGTTCGGCGAGGTCCGCTCCGCCCGGATCCGGAGCATGCTCGCGCACACCGCCGAACGGCTGCGGCCGCACGGCGCGGTGCCGGAGGTCGGCGGGTTCCTGGCCGCGTACGACGTCGCGACCGCCGCCTGAGCGGAGCCGGTCGGCGGTCCTTCAGCGGCCGGTGCCCAGGCCCTCCAGGTCAGTGGCCGGCGCCCAGGCCCTCCAGGTGGGAGAGGTCGTTCCACACCTCGACCGCGGGCGCGCCGTACTCCCAGGACAGGACGCACAGGGCCGCCGTGCCGAGCTTGAAGCGCTGGGCGAACTCGGGCGGCAGGCCGAGCCAGCGGGCGGTCAGGATCCGGAGCAGGTGCCCGTGGGCGAAGAGGACGACGTCCCGGTCGGCGCCGTGCATGACGGTGGTGTCCGTCTCCGGGACGCCGTGCTCGTCGTTGAGCCCGGCCAGGAAGGCGTCCACGCGGGCCGCCACCTCGGAGAGCTTCTCGCCGCCCGGCACGCCGTCGCGCCAGATCAGCCAGCCCGGGTGGTCGGTGGCCCGGATGTCGGCGCCGGTGCGGCCCTCGTACTGGCCGTAGTCCCATTCGAGGAGCTCGGGGCGGTCCACGGCCCGGTCGCCGAAGCCGGCCAGGGCGCAGGTCTCCTTGGCCCGGCCGAGCGGGCTGGTGTAGACGAGCGCGTCCGGCAGCCCGCTCCAGGGCGCCTTGGCCAGCCGGGCACCGAGCGCCCGGGCCATCGCGCGGCCCTCCTCGGTGAGCGGGATGTCGGTGCGGCCGGTGTGACGGCCGGTGGCGGACCACTCGGTCTCGCCGTGGCGGACCAGCACGATACGGGCGGGCATGGGGGGCTCCTCGCGACGGGGCGGCGGCAACGGTCGGTCTCACCCTTGAGCACCGGGCTCCATGATCCCTCACCCGGACGGTGGACACGACGCGGGCCGGGAGCAGGGGCCGGAGCGGCGACGCGAACGCGAAGGGTGGCGGGGGCCGGAGGGCACGGGAAGGCGCCGGACGGACACGACGCGGGCCGGGAACGGGCCGGAACGGGGTGATCCCCGCCGGATTGTCGGACCCGGATGCGACACTGGGCCGCACCATGAACGTCTCGACGAACGCCCCCTCCCGTGGGCACTCTGAGCCGCTCGCCCGCCGGCTCGCCGAACTGCGCGGTCCCGCGCCGCAGCGCAGTCTGAACGCCCGCTCCCTCGCCGCGCTCGCCGCCAATCCGGGCTGTCACCGCAGGGCCGTGCTGGACGCGGCCGGGGTGGACAAGGCGGTGCTCGCCTCCCGGCTCGGCCGGCCGGCGCCGTTCGGGCAGTCCCCGTTCGCGATCGCCCGCGGCGTGATCTTCGAGTCCCGGCTGAAGGCCGACGGCTACGCGGCGCTGCTGGAACCGCTGCGCCGCCACCTCGGCCTCCCGCCGGACGGCGGCGCCCCGCTGGTCGTCCCGGACCTCCTGCAGCGCTCGGGCCCCGCCGTGCGCGCGGACCGGACGGCCGAGGCGCTGGCGGAGGCCGCCGCCGACCCGGACGCGTGGACGCTGCTCGACCACCCGCTGCTGCGGCTCGACGTGGCCGGCAGCACCGCCTACCTGGAGCCGGACGCCGTCGTGGTGCACGGCGGGCGGTGCACGGTGGTCGAGATCAAGTCCTTCCCGGTGCTGGACGGCGCCGCCGACCCGGCCAAGGTCGGCGCCGCCGCCCGCCAGGCGGCCGTGTACGTGCTGGCGCTGCAGCACGCGGCCGCCTCCCGGTCCGGCGCGGCGCTCACGCCGGACCCGTACGCCGAGCAGCGGCTGCCGGGCAGTCCCCGGCTGAGCGTGCTGCTGGTCTGCCCGAAGGACTTCGGGAACCGGCCGACCGCGGTCGCCGTCGACATCCGCCGCGAACTCGCCACCACCCGGCGCCAGTTGAGCCGGATGACCGGCATCGGCCGACTGCTGGAGGCGCTGCCCGAGGGCACCGCCTTCGACCTCGCGGTCGACGAGGAGGGCGCTCCGGCCCGCTCGGGCGACGAGCTGGCCGACGCGGTCGCGGCCGTGCCCGCCGCGTACAGCCCGGACTGCCTCTCCACCTGCGAGCTCGGCTTCCACTGCCGCGCCCAGGCCCGCTGCGGCGACCGGGTCGAGCAGCTGGGCCGTGGCGTGCGCGGCGAGCTGGGCAGCATCCGGACGGTGACGCAGGCGCTGGCCGCCGCCACCGGCAGCGGCACGGACGAGGCGGCGGAGCGGCTCGCGTACGCGGCCGCGCTGCGCGCCGAAGCCCTGGGGAAGTGACCGGGAAGTGGCCGGAGAAGAGACCGCGGAAGTGACCGCGGAAGTGACCGTTCACACGAGCGAGCGAATCGTCGAGGGGCCATGAGTCTGCTGACCACCCTCGCCCGGCTGGAGGCCGTCCGCAGCGGGCGGGCCGAGCCGCTGGCCACCGTCCGGCACCGGCACCTGTCCGACCGGCCGATGGTGCTCGTCCCGCTGACCGCCGCCGGCGAGGCGGGCGCGCCGCTGGCCGTCCTGCTCGGCACCGACCGGGACGCGCCCCGGCTGCACCTCGTGCCGCAGCCGCTCAACCGCACGCTGCGCTTCGACTTCCTGGCCGCGCTGGCCGCCGACCTCCTGCCCTACGTGGAGTCCTTCGGGGCCGAGGTCGAGCAGATCGAGGGCTCCGAGAAGGACCCGGAGACCGGCGAGAAGACGCAGGTGTTCCGCGAGCTGTGCGCCGACGCGCCGCAGCTGATCGTGCCGAACGGCGCGGGCGTGCACCACCTCGCACTGATCGGCCGCTCGACCCGGTTCCGCCGCACGGTCGAGGACGACGAGCCGGGCCCGTACCCGGCCCCGGTGCGGGTCCCGCTGCTCGGCCGCTGGCTGACCCACCTCACCGACCGGGCCCAGGTGCCCGGCTCCAGCCTGCTGCTCCCGATGACCGGCCTGCTGGCCCGGCACTGGGCGACCGGCCAGAGCCACCTGGAGGACCAGCACCTCGCGGCCCGGCTGGCCTGGCACTTCCCGCCGGAGGGCGTCGGCGGGGCCGAGGCGGCCGAGCGGGCCGAGTCCGCCCGGGACGACCGGGGCCAGCTGCTGCACCCGCCGGCCGGTCCGGCGACCGACCCGTCCTTCGACAGCGTCGTGCTCGGCCCGGCGATCGCCCGGTACGACGCCGCCGCCTCCGCGCTGCAGTACAGCACCGAGCAGCGGGACGACGAAGCGGCGGCGCGCGCCCGCGAGGCCGTCCGGGCGGCCGTCGAGCAGGTGCGCGGCGCGCTGTCCGCCGTGCTGCTGCCCACCTGGCACGACGTGTGGCGCGGCATCGACCTGCTGCGTTCGCTGCCGCCCGCCGGGCACCTGGCGGAGCGCTGGACGGGCGACCGCTGGTCGTACACCGGCCACCGGGACCGCCTGGCGGCCGGCGAGCCCCCGCAGCCCCGGCAGGACGACGCGGTGACGGCCGCCCGCAAGCTCGCCCAGCGCGAGCGCGAGCAGGCCAGGCTGGACGTCCAGGAGGCGCTGGACGATCCGCTCGCGATGGCCGAGCACCGGCTGGCGGGCGAGGCGTTCGCCGGCGTGGTGACGGACGTCGTCCCGGACCACGACACCTCCGGCCGCTCCCCCAAGCCGCGTCCGCTGGTCACCGTGCGGACCGACGACCGCCCGCACGCCGACCTCGGCCGCGAGGCGCACCGGGTCTGGGGGTCCCCCCGCCCGGAGGCCGGGGGAGGTCAGTCCGCGCAGAAGGCCGAGATCGTCGCGGCCGACCCGGCGGAGGGCACGATCACGCTGCGGATCCTGTCCGGGATGGGCCGCAGGAAGGAGCCCGAGCCGGGCAGCGTGCCCGAGCCCGGCGAGCCGGTCACGTTCACCCTCTTCGAGCTGACCGTCCGCCAGTCCGCGCCGCTGCCCGAGCCGGACGACACCCCGTGGACGCACGGCGGCCCGCCCGGCGCCGCGCCCGGATCCCCGGGCCCCGCGGCCGACTTCGACTGGGAGTGAGCAAGCGCGTGACCGAGCAGAGCTCAGCGGGCCAGGCCCCGGGCGCGGCCGCCGACGCCGCCGTGGCCCGGATCCTGGCCGCGACCGTCCACCCGCCGGCCGGCGCCCCGCGCGGCGTGGTGGTGGACTCGCCGCCCGGCGCCGGGAAGTCGACGCTCGTGGTGCGCGCCGCCCGGGAGCTGGTCCGGTCGGGCGAGCGGCTGATGATCGTCGCCCAGACCAACGGCCAGGTGGACGACCTGGTCGGCCGGCTGGCCGAGAAGGCGCCGGAGCTGACGATCGGCCGGCTGCACGCCGCCGACGGCCGGCCGGGCCCGGAGGTGCTGCGGCACGCCAACGTCACCCCGTCCGACAAGGTCGCGGACCTGGTCGAGCACGACGTCGTGATCTCCACCTCCGCCAAGTGGCAGTGGGTGCGGGCCGAGGCGCCGTGGCGGCACGCGATCGTCGACGAGGCGTACCAGATGCGCTCGGACGCGCTGCTCGCGGTGGCCCGGCTGTTCGAGCGGGCGCTGTTCGTCGGCGACCCGGGCCAGCTGGACCCGTTCACCGTGGTCGGCACCGAGCAGTGGGCGGGCCTGTCCTACGACCCGTCGAGCAGCGCCGTGGTCACGATGCTGGCGCACAACCCGCAGATCGAGCCGCACCGGCTGCCGGTCTCCTGGCGGCTGCCGGCCAGCGCGGCGCCGCTGATCTCGGACGCGTTCTACCCGTACACGCCGTTCCGCTCCGGCACCGGCCCGGACGACCGCCGGCTCACCGCCACCGTCCGCCCGGACGGCTCGGCGCTGGACGCGGCGATCGACCGGGCGGCCGAGCACGGCTGGGCGCTGCTGGAACTGCCCGCCCGGCACACCGTGCGGACCGACCCGCAGGCGGTGGCGGCCGTCGCGGCGACCGTCCGCCGGTTGCTGGAGCGCGGGCTGAGCGCGCACTCCGAGCAGGGGCAGGCCCCGCTCACCGCGGACCGGATCGCGGTCGGGACGGCCCACCGGGACCAGGCGGCGGCCGTGCGCGCGGCCCTGCTCAAGGTGGGCGTCCCGGTGGACGGGACGGCCGGCCCGGCGGTCACCGTGGACACCGCGAACCGGCTGCAGGGACGCGAGTACGACGTCACCGTCGTCCTCCACCCGCTCTCCGGGCGGCCCGACGCCACCGCCTTCCACCTGGAGACGGGCCGGCTCTGCGTGCTCGCCTCCCGCCACCGGCACGCGTGCATCGTGGTGGCCCGGGCCGGGATCGCCGAGCTGCTGGACGAGCATCCGTCCACGGAACCGGTGCAGTTGGGCGTCTCGGTCAGGTTCCCGGACGGCTGGGAGGCGAACCACCAGGTGCTGCACCACCTGTCCGGGCACCGGGTGCGGTTGCGCTGAGCCCCGGGGGCGGTCAGTCCTCGGTCTCGCAGAGCGCGTACGCGGTGACGACGCCGTGGTCGGCGCGGGCCGACCAGGTGCCCGGGGCGCCGGGGGCGGGCGCGTTGACCAGGACGGTGTCGCCGGGGCCGGCGGGGGCGAAGGTGTAGCCGCCGCCGGTCAGGTGGCTGTGGGCGGGGCAGGTCGCGGTCGATCCACCGCCGGGGGCGCTCTTGACCCCGGTCACCACGACGGTGGTCTCGGCGGCGGCGGCCGGGGACGCGCAGGCGAGGACGAGGGGCAGGGCGAGGACCGGGAAGGCGTTCCGCACACGCATGGTTCTCCTTGTAGGGGTTCCGTTGGTCGACGAAGGGATCACCCGGCACAACGGCCCGGTCCCCGCCCCGATGCCGCGGCACGGGAAGGACCACCCGAAGGTGTCCGGCTCGCGGGAGTCCGGGGCGCGCCGGGGGCGCGCACGGGGGAATAGCGCCCGCACGCGCACCGTTCCGCCATCGGCCGCCTCCGCGCGACAATGGACGGCGGCCCGACCGGGCGGCGCGGCCCCGGAGCAACCGCCGTCCGCCCCTCACCGAGCACCCGGAGGTGTCCGTCCATGCCCGACTCCCACGCGATGGCGTCCGATTCCGGTGGTCCGTCCGCGCCGGCCCGGCGGCTGCGTCCGGTGCAGCTGCTGTTCGAGCCGCAGGCGGCGGAGCCGGAGGCGGAACGCTTCTTCGACCTGGAGTCGATCGACGACCCGGCGGAGCTGTTGCGCCGCTCGACCGAGCTCGCCCTGGCGTTCCGCGCGGCCGCCGAGCGGGCCACGGACTTCCAGGCGGTCGCCGCCGCGCAGCTCGCGGACCCGCGCCGCTTCGACGCGCTGTCGGCGGACGACATCGCGCAGCGGGCGGACTGGACCCCCGACTACGCCACCAAGATGATCGAGTACGGCCGCGGCCTGCTCCAGCCGCGCCGCCACGAGGACTGAGCCCCGGGACTGAGCCCCGGGACCGCGCACCGGCCGGATCCGAGGCCCCGGAAACTCGCCCCTGGCATATGCGCGGGGCGGAAGGGTACGCCGCCGCGCGCCGGCCTGTCCGGCGAACGGCCCTTTCCGCCCGGCCGCGCCCGCGCAGCGCGCACGCTGCTGTGCGTGGAGATCTGGACCTATCAGTCGGTGGAGTACGTCACCGTGGCCGGGGAGGCCTGGCTGGCCTCGGCGAGCGAGTACCCGCGCAGCATGCGCGCGCTGTGGGACTCCCGCCCGTGGGCGCCGTCGGTGCTGCCGTGCGGGCGGGCGTTCGACGTGATCAGCATGCCGTCCCTGTTCGGCCGCCGGGTGCTGGACGAGCTGTGGGCCTCCGGGCCGGGCTGCGGGCCGGTCGCGGCCTACCGCGGGCGGACCCTGCTGTTCGTCCAGCCGGGCGCGGCGCCCCGGCTGCGCAGGCTGCTGGCCTGGGAGGAATGGGCCCGGGACGTGCCGCCGCTGCTCTGCCACGGCAAGGGCGACACGGTGACGGTGCCGCCGGTGCAGCGGATGGTGCACGGCCCGGACTCCCCCGGGCTGGGCGCCGGCCGGTGGATCGTGGCGCCGGAGGACCGGGAGCCGTGGCTGCCGGGCGCCTCGGTGGTGCTGTGGGCGTGCGTCCGGGCCTCGCGCGAGCCGGTCGCGGCGGGCCCCGCCGGGCCGGCGGTGACCGCGCGGTGAACAGCGCGCGACCGGTATTCGATTTTGGCGCGGGCCGGGGCCGCTGCTAGAGTCTTCTCTGTCAGCAGGCGCCGCTAGCTCAGTTGGTTAGAGCAGCTGACTCTTAATCAGCGGGTCCGGGGTTCGAGTCCCTGGCGGCGCACAGACAGCCGGAAGGCCCCTTGCGAGAGCGAGGGGCCTTCCGGCGTTTCCGCGTCGGGTGGCGCCGGGACTGCCGGGGGCCGCCCGCCCGCGGAGGACGGGCGGCCCGACGGCTCAGCGCCCGCGCAGCCCGCGGTAGCGGGCGACCAGCTCGGCGGTGGAGCTGTCCAGCTGCTCGGCGCCCTCGCCGGAGAGCAGCACCGGCTCGATCCGCTTGGCGAGCACCTTGCCCAGCTCGACGCCCCACTGGTCGAAGGAGTCGATGTTCCAGATCGCGCCCTGGACGAACACCTTGTGCTCGTAGAGCGCGACCAGCTGACCGAGCACCGACGGGGTCAGCTCGCCGGCCAGGACGGTGGTGGTCGGGTGGTTGCCCTTGAACGTCTTGTGCGGGACGAGCTCGGCCGGCACGCCCTCGGCCTCGACCTCCTCGGCGGTCTTGCCGAAGGCCAGCGCCTGGGTCTGGGCGAAGAAGTTGGCCAGCAGCAGGTCGTGCTGGGGGACCAGGCCCGGGAGCAGGTCGGCGACCGGCCGGGCGAAGCCGATGAAGTCGGCCGGGATCACCTTGGTGCCCTGGTGCAGCAGCTGGTAGTAGGCGTGCTGGCCGTTGGTGCCCGGGGTGCCCCAGACGACCGGGCCGGTCTGCCAGTTCACCGGGTTGCCCGCGCGGTCCACCGACTTGCCGTTGGACTCCATGTCCAGCTGCTGGAGGTAGGCGGTGAACTTGGACAGGTAGTGCGAGTAGGGCAGCACCGCGTGCGCCTGGGCGTCGAAGAACGCGCCGTACCAGACGCCGAGCAGGCCCAGCAGCAGCGGGACGTTCTCCTCCGGCGGGGCGGTGCGGAAGTGCTCGTCGACGAGGTGGAAGCCGTCCAGCATCTCGCGGAAGGCGTCCGGGCCGATGGCGAGCATCAGCGAGAGGCCGATCGCCGAGTCGTAGGAGTAGCGGCCGCCGACCCAGTCCCAGAACTCGAACATGTTGGCCGTGTCGATGCCGAAGTCGTGCACGCCCTGGGCGTTGGTGGACAGCGCGACGAAGTGCTTGGCCACCGCCCCGGTGCCGGCGTCCAGTCCGTCGAGCAGCCAGGTGCGCGCCGAGACCGCGTTGGTGATGGTCTCGATGGTGGTGAAGGTCTTCGAGGCGACGATGAACAGCGTCTCGGCGGGGTCCAGGTCGCGGACGGCCTCGTGCAGGTCGGCGCCGTCCACGTTGGAGACGAAGCGGACGTCGAGGTCGCGCTTGGCGAAGGAGCGGAGCACCTCGTAGGCCATGGCCGGGCCGAGGTCGGAGCCGCCGATGCCGATGTTGACGACGGTGCGGATCGGCTTGCCGGTGTGGCCCTTCCACTCGCCGCCGCGGACCCGGTCGGCGAAGGCGGCCATCTTGTCGAGGACGGCGTGCACGCCGGGCACGACGTTCACGCCGTCGACCTCGACGACGGCGCCGCGCGGGGCGCGCAGCGCGGTGTGCAGGACGGCGCGCTGCTCGGTGTTGTTGATCTTCTCGCCGCGGAACATCGCGTCCCGCAACTCGGCGACGCCGGTGGCCGCGGCGAGCTCGCGCAGCAGCTCCAGGGTCTCGTCGGTGACCAGGTGCTTGGCGTAGTCGACGTGCAGGTCGCCGACCCCGAGGGTGTAGCGGCGACCGCGCTCGGGGTCGGCGGCGAACAGCTCGCGCAGGTGCGTGTCGCCGAACTCGGCGCGGTGCTTGCCGAGGGCGGCCCACTGCGGGGTGCGGTCGAGCGGCGTGCGGGCGTCGGCGCTGGTCTCCGACATCGGTGTTCCTCGATTCATCTGGGTGCAGATACCGGCAGGGCCAGGCGGTGAGGGTCTCTTCGCGAGGTCGTGCGGGTTCCGGTGGTGCGCCGACTCCGTTGACGGCCTGCCCGGGGCCAGCCTATGCAACGCCGGAGGGAGCGGCGCACATTCCGTACGGGCACGTCCGGAGTGCGGTGGACTGCGGTGGACTGCGGGTGGACGCTCCGGCGCGAACGGCGCGTCACTTGCGTTCGGAGCGCAGGTCGAGCCCGCGCAGCACCTGGTCGACGAGCTCCGGGTCGGCGCCGAGCTCGCTGCGGGCGACCAGCATCTCGCGCCGCGAGGCGGCGATCATCTCCTGCTCGACGTCCCGGGCGGCCCGCCACTGGGAGAGCCGCAGCTTCGCCTCGGAGGCCTCCTCCTCGGCGTACTTCTCGGGGCAGAGCCGGGCCAGCCGGTCGTGCTGACGGTCCCGCAGGCGGTCGGCGACCTCGGCGGGCAGCCGGTCCTGCTCCTCCAGTTCGCCCAGCCGGTCGAGCCCGGCCCGGGCGGCGCGCCACCAGAGCTGACGGACGGCCTGTTCGTGCCGGTCCTGGTCTAGGTCGAGCTGGAAGCGCTTGGCCAGCCAGGGCAGGCTCAGGCCCTGGACGAGCAGCGTGAACAGCACCACGCTGAAGGCGATGAAGACCAGCCGGCCGCGCTCGGGGAAGCCGGCGCCGGAGTCGACGGTGAGCGGGATGGCCAGGGCGAGGGCGACGGTGGCGACCCCGCGCATGCCGGACCACCAGAGGACCACGCTCTCCTTCCAGCTGAACGGGGTGTCCTCGTCGTCCCCCGCGCGCAGCCGCCGGGACAGCCAGCCGGCCGGGAGCAGCCAGAGCAGGCGGACCACGACGACGACCGCGATCACCATGCTCGCGTCGCCGATGAAGCCGGTCCAGCCCTGGCCGGCCTCCTTGAGCACGGTGGCGAGTTCGAGGCCGATCAGGCCGAAGGCGACGCCGGTGATGAGGATCTCGACGACCTCCCAGAAGGCGTTGCCGACCAGCCGGTAGGAGACGGCGTCCGCGTCGGCGGCCCGTTCGGCGAGGTAGAGCGCGCAGACGACGACGGCGAGCACGCCGGAGCCGTGGATCTCCTCGGCGATCGTGTAGGCGGCGAACGGGACCAGGAGGTTGAGCGCGACCTGCTGGGTCGGGTCCTCCAGGAGCTCGGCGAGCTTGGTGTTGACCCAGCCGAGCGCGACGCCGACGACGACGGCGAGCACCGCCGACAGGACGAAGCGCAGCACCGCGTGGCCGGGCGAGAAGTCGCCGCCGACCACGGCGTCGATGGCGAGCGAGTAGATGACGATCGCGGTGACGTCGTTGAACAGGCCCTCGCTCTCCAGGATGGCGACCAGGCGGCGCGGCAGGCCGACGCTGCCGGCCACGGCGACGGCCGCGACCGGGTCGGGCGGGGAGACCAGCGCACCGACCGCGACGGCCGCGGCGAGCGGCAGGGCGGGCAGCAGCCAGTGGACGGCGCCCGCCACCGCGATCGTGGTGACCACGACCAGCGCCACGGCCAGCAGCAGGATCGACCGGATGTTGGCCTTGAAGTAGCGCACCGAGGAGCGCCGGGCGACGGCGAAGATCAGCGGCGGCAGGACCAGCGGGAGGATCAGCTCGGGTTCGACGGAGATGTCCGGGATCTGCGGCACGAGCGCCATGACGATGCCGAGCAGCGTCATCAGGACCGGCTGCGGGACGCCGGTGCGGCGCGCGAGCGGCAGGGTCACCACCGAGGCGAGCAGCACCAGGAAGAACAGGGGCAGCTGGCCCACGGGGGGTTCCTCTCGACGACGGACGGCTGGGCGGCGGACGGCCCGCGGCGGACGGCGGGGACGACCGGGCGACGGACGGCTGAGCGCCGCCCAGGATAAATCTGACAATGCGCCCATCCGGGAGGACACGCCGGGAAGGCAGTTGACCTCAAGCGCACTTGAGGTCAGATGATCGGAAGGAAGCACCGGCCGCACCACCGACGAGAGGCAGGAACCCCCGATGAAGGCAGTCACCGTCCCCGAGCCCGGCGGCCCGGAGGCCCTGCGGGTCGTCGAGGTGGCCACCCCCACCGCCGGGCCGGGCCAGGTGCGGGTCCGGGTGTACGCCGCCGGGGTGCAGCCGGTGGACCTCGCCATCCGGGCGGGCTTCCGGCCGCCGGGCGTCGTGGCCGAGGGCCCGCTGGTGCTCGGCAACGAGTTCGCCGGCGTGGTCGACCAGCTCGGGCCCGGCAGCTACGGCTGGGAGGTCGGCGACGAGGTGATCGGCTTCCGGGTGCTCGACAGCCAGGCCGAGTTCGTCGTCGTGGACACCTCGCACCTGGTCGCCAAACCGGCCGGGATGCCCTGGGAGCAGGCCGGCTCGCTCTCCGCCTCCGGCCAGACCGCGCACATGGCCCTCGACCTGCTCAAGGTCGGCCCGGGCGACACCGTGCTGGTGCACGGCGCCTCCGGCGGCGTCGGCACGGTGGCCGTCCAGCTCGCCCGGGCCTACGGCGCGACCGTGATCGGCACCGCGAGCGAGCGCAACCACGACTACCTGCGCGAACTGGGCGCGATCCCGGTCGCGTACGGCGACGGACTGGTGGAACGGGTCCGGGCGCTCGCGCCGGACGGCGTGGACGCCGCGTTCGACGCCGCCGGGCGCGGCGCGCTGGAGGCCTCGGTCGAGCTGGTCGCCGACCGGGACCGGATCGGCACGGTCGTCGACTACGCGACCGCCGAGCGGCTCGGGCTGCGGCAGCTGCGCGCGGAGCGGACGGCCGCCCGGCTGGCCGAGCTGGTCGAGCTGTGGGAGGCGGGCGGCCTGCGCCTGGAGGTCGCCGAGACCTTCCCGCTGGAGCGCGCCGCCGACGCCCACCGGATGGTCGCCACCGGGCACGTCCGGGGGAAGGTCGTCCTCACCGTGTGACGCCCGTCGGCGGGGCGCCCCGGGCCGATTGTGTGTTTCCGCCGCTGACCAGGTAATGTTCTCCGCGTCAGCAGGCGCCGCTAGCTCAGTTGGTTAGAGCAGCTGACTCTTAATCAGCGGGTCCGGGGTTCGAGTCCCTGGCGGCGCACAGACAGCCGGAAGGCCCTTCGCGAGAGCGAGGGGCCTTCCGGCGTTTCGGCGTTCCCCCCTGGGCCGAGAGCAGCCGAGGGGGGCCGGTGGCAGGAAAGGTGGGAAACAGGTCATTGCTGCCGTCCCGGCCCGCTGACAGGCTGACCGCATGAGAACGCGCAGCGTGGTCGTCGTCCTCTACGACGGCGTGCAGAGCCTGGACGTCACCGGCCCCCTGGAGGTGTTCGCGGGAGCGGGCGCCGCCGCCGGGCGGCCGGGTGCGTACCGGGTCACGCTCGCCGCCGCGGGCGGCGGGCCGGTGCGCAGCTGCAGCGGCCTGCGGGTGCTGCCGGACGCGGACCTGGCCGCCGTCGGACCCGTGCACACCCTGCTGGTGCCCGGCGGGGAGGGCACGGACGCGCCGGATCCGGCCCTGGTGGCGCGGATCCGGGAGCTGGCCGGCCGGGCCGAACGGGTGGCGTCGGTGTGCACCGGCGCCTTCCTGCTCGCCGAGGCCGGGCTGCTCGCCGGGCGCCGGGCGACCACCCACTGGGCGTACTGCGACGCCCTGGCCCGGCGGTTCCCCGACGTCGAGGTGGACCCCGACCCGATCCACGTCCGGGACGGGCACGTCGCGACCTCGGCCGGGGTCACGGCCGGCATCGACCTCGCGCTCGCCCTGGTCGAGGAGGACCTCGGGCGCGACGCCGCGCTGCTGATCGCCCGCCACCTGGTGGTGTTCCTGCGCCGGCCGGGCAACCAGGCCCAGTTCAGCACCCAGCTGGCCGCCCAGGTGGCCGCACGGCACCCGTTGCGCGAGGTCCAGCGGTGGATCGCCGAGCACCCCGAGGAGGACCTCTCGGTCGAGGCGCTGGCCCGGCGCTCGGCGCTCTCGCCGCGGCACTTCGCCCGCGCCTTCGCCGCCGAGGTCGGGGTCACCCCGGGCCGGTACGTGGACGGCGTCCGGCTGGAGGCCGCCCGGCGCCGCCTGGAGGACACCGGGGACGGGATCGAGGAGATCGCCCGCGCCTGCGGCTACGGCACCCCGGAGGCGATGCGGCGCGCCTTCGTCCGGACCCTGGCCGCACCACCCGCCGAGTACCGCCGCCGCTTCCACCCCAGCCCTCCCGGAGGAAACTGATGCGCATCGCCGTCCTGCTGTACGACGACTTCACCGCCCTGGACGCCGTGGGCCCGTACGAGGTGCTGTCCCGCATCCCCGGCGCCGAGGTCGTGTTCACCGCGGCCCGGCGGGGGCCGGTCCGCACCGACATGAAGAGCCTCGCGCTCACCGCCGACGCCGCCCTCGACGAGGTCGACACCGCCGACGTGCTGCTCGTGCCCGGCGGCCCCGGGACCGAGCCGGCCCTCGCCGACGGGGAACTGGTCGACTGGGTGCGGCGGGTGGACGCGACCACCACCTGGACCACCTCGGTCTGCTCCGGCTCCCTGCTGCTCGGCGCCGCCGGACTGCTCGCCGGACGCCGGGCCACCTCGCACTGGTGCTGCCTCGACGCGCTGACCGGCTTCGGCGCCGAGCCGACCGGCACCGAGCGGGTCGTCATCGACGGCAAGTACGCCACCGCAGCCGGGGTCTCGGCCGGCATCGACCTGGCCCTGACGCTGACCGGCCGCATCGCCGGGGACGCGACCGCCGAGGCGATCCAGCTGGTCATCGAGTACGACCCGCGGCCCCCGTACTCGGCCGGTTCCCTCGCGACCGCCCCGGCGGGTCTCGCGGAGTCGCTGCTGAGCACCAACCTGCTGCTCGGATAGGACTGTTCGGTCAGCCGCGGCGGGCCGGGAAGCCGTGGGTGCGGGCGGCGAGGACCGCCGCGAGGGCGGGGAGCACCAGGGCGAGCACCGTCCACGGCAGTGCGCCGGTGCCGAGGCGGCCGAGCACGAGGCCGCCGACCACCCCGCCGCCCGCCATCGCGGCGTTCCACAGGGTGACCAGCATCGCCTGGGCCGCGTCGGCCTGCTCCCCGCCGGCGTCGCCGACGGCGGTCTGCAGCAGGGTCGGCACCCCGCCCCAGCCGAGGCCCCAGAGCAGCGCCGCGAAGTAGACCAGCGGCGCGCTGCCGGACCCGACCGCGAGGACGCCCGCCGTCACCGCGACCAGCAGCGCGCCGCCGATCGTCAGCGGACGCAGCCTGCGGTGGATGTGCGCGCCGACGAACCAGATGCTCACCAGCGAGGCCAGGCCGAAGACCAGCAGCACCGAGTCGGTCGAGCCGCCGAGCCCGGCCCGGGCGAGGAAGGGCGCGATGTAGGTGAACAGGATGGTGTGCGCGAGCACGAAGAGCAGGGTCACGGCGAGCACCGGCACGACCCCCGGCACCGTGAGCGCCCGCCGCAGCGGTGCCCGCTCCCCCGCCGTCCTGCCGGGCTGGTCCGGCAGGACGGCGGCGGTCCAGCCGATCACGCCGAGCGCCAGCGCCGTCATCGCCAGGAACGGCACCCGCCACGAGAGCGCCTGACCGGCGAAGGTGCCGGCCGGGACCCCCAGGGAGAGCGCCACCGGGATGCCGGCCATCGCGATCGCGATCGCCCGGCCCTGCAGCTCGGCGGGCACCAGCCGGCGCGCGTAGCCCGCCAGCAGCGCCCAGGCGAGACCGGCCGCCACGCCCGCGACGAAGCGGGCCGCCATCGTCAGCGGGTAGTCCGAGGAGAGCGCGGTCACCGTGTTGGCGGCGGCGAAGCCGGCCATCGCGGCGAGCAGCAGCCGCTTGCGGCTCCAGCCGGAGGTGGCCGCGGTGAGCGGGATCGCGGTGGCGGCGGTGCCGAGCGCGTAGACGGTGACGGTCTGGCCGGTCGCCGACTCGCCGACGCCGAGGGACCCGCTCATCCCGGGCAGGACACCGACGGGCAGGGTCTCGGTCAGCGCGGTGACGAACACCGCGGTGGCGAGCGCGAGCAGGGCGGGGTACGGAAGTGCCGTACGGGATACGGGCTTCGCGGTCTGCGTGGTCTGCTCGGTCTGTGCGGTCTGTGCGGTCTGTGCGGTCTGTGCGGTCGTCATGCGGACCATGCTCGAACCTCACACCGGTGTGAGGTTCAAGCACGGGACTGCGGGACTTCGGGACTGCTAGGCCGCGGGTCAGCGGCCGTAGTAGGCGTCGAAGTTCTTCGAGAACTCCCCTCCGCCGAACCGGTCCCAGTTGATCGACCAGGTCATCAGCCCGCGCAGGTTCGGCTGGGCACCCGAACGCGGCACGTACGTCCCGCAGTCGGTGAGCTTGGTCAGGCAGTCCAGGGCCTTGTCCACCTCGCCCGGGGCGACGTAGCCGTTGCCCGCGTTGGTGGTGGCCGGCATGCCGATGGCGACCTTCGAGGCGGGCAGCGGCGGGAACACGTTGTTGGTGTTGCCCGCCACCGGGAAGCCCTTGAGCAGCAGGTCGGTCATCGCGACGTGGAAGTCGGCGCCGCCCATCGAGTGGTACTGGTTGTCCAGGCCCATGACGGAGCCGGAGTTGTAGTCCTGGACGTGCAGCAGGGTGAGGTCGTCGCGCAGCGCGTGGATGACCGGCAGGTAGGCGCCGGCACGCGGGTCCTGGCCGCCCCACGGGCCGGAACCGTAGTACTGGTAGCCGAGTTGGACGAAGAACGTCTCCGGCGCCATGGTCAGCACGAAGGCAGGCCCGTACTTGGCCTTGAGGGTCTTCAGCGCCGAGATCAGGTTGACGATGACCGCGCTGGTCGGGTTCCTGAAGTCGGTGTCGCCGGTGTCGAGGGAGAGCGAGTGGCCCTCGAAGTCGATGTCCAGGCCGTCCAGGCCCCACCTGTCGATGATCGCCGAGACCGAGCTGACGAAGGCGTCCCGGGCGGCCGTGGTGGTGAGCTGGACCTGGCCGTTCTGGCCGCCGATCGAGATCAGCACCTTCTTGCCCTGGGAGCGCTTCGCGGCGATCGCGGCCTTGAAGTCCGCGTCGGACTCGGCGGTCGGGCAGTCGGTGGTGGAGCAGCGGTTGAAGCGGATGTCGCCGGAGGTGGGCGAGGTGGGCTCGCCGAAGGAGAGGTCGATGAAGTCCCAGGAGTTCGGGACGTCGGCCATCCGGGTGTAGCCGGCGCCGTTGGCGAAGCTCGCGTGCAGGTAGCCGACCAGGGCGTGGCCGCCGGGCTGGGGGGTGCCGGTGGGCGTACCGGTCGGGGTGCCGGTGGGCGTGCCCGTCGGGGTGCCGGTCGGGGTCGCGGTGGGCGTGGGCGACGCGGTGGGCGTAGGAGTCGACGTCGGGCTCGGGCTCGGCGCGCCCGGCCCGTCGAGCGAGACGTCGTCCGCGTAGTAGGTGCCCTGGCCGTACCAGCCGTGCGTGTACACGGTGGCGCTGGTCTGCGTGGCGCCCGTGGTGAAGCTGACGCTGAGCTTCTGGTAGGCGCCACCGGTGCCGGGGGTCCAGGTGCTCGGGCCGCCGCCGTCGACGCCGAGGTACACGTACGAGCCGTTGACCCACGCGCTCAGCGTGTAGGTGGTGCCGGGGGCGACGGCGACGGTCTGCGCGCACTGGGCGGTGTCGCTCGCGCCGGCGGCCCCGGCCAGGGCGTAGCTCCCGCTGTGCACCGGGCTGGCGACGACGCTGCCGGTGCCGGCGGAGCAGTTCCAGGGGCCGAGCGAGCCGGACTCGAAGCCGCCGTTGACCAGGAACTCGCCGGCCGAGGCGGCGGGGGCGAGCCCCAGGGTGAGGCCGGCCAGGGTGGCCGCGGCGACGGCGGAGGCGGTGCCGGCGGCGAGCGCGGCGCGGGACGGGCGCCGACGGGAGGTCGGGGGAGTTCTGCTCATGCGGGGGCTCCTGCGGGGGCGTGGTCGTGGGGGACGTCCGAGGGCACGCCGGAGCACGCGCCAGTGGGGGGAACGGCCCGGCCTGGCACCCAAGTTGGACTAGACCACTGAAGTGGATGCGGCGGGGCGGTGTCAATGGTCCAGACCGGTCGGGGCCCGCCCCCCCGCGGCCCGCCCCGGTTGCCGGGCGTGACACCCCGTCGAAGGATGGAGGGGTGACCTCGCCCGGCTACCTCCGCTACCCCCACCTGCACGGGGACCTGCTCGCCTTCACCGCGGAGGACGACGTCTGGATCGCCCGGCTCACCGGCGGCGCCACCACCACCGACCGGGCCTGGCGGGTCACCTGCGACCGCACCCGGGTCAGCCACCCCCGCTTCTCCCCCGACGGCGCCACCCTCGCCTGGACCAGCTGGCTCGGCCTCACCCCCGAGGTGTGGACCGCCCCCACCGCCGGCGGCGAGGCGCAGCGGCTCAGCCACTGGGGCAGCCAGGACACCCGGGTGCGCGGCTGGCTGCCGGACGGCGAGGTGCTCGCCGTCACCTCCTTCCACGAGCCCTTCGGCCACTACACCTGGGCGCACGCGCTGCCCCCGGACGGCTCCCCCGGCCGCCGGATGCCCTGGGGCCCGGTCGGCGACGCCCAGATGAGCCGTGACCGCACCGTCCTGCTCACCGGCGCCGCCCCGCACGAGCCCGCCGCGTGGAAGCGCTACCGCGGCGGCGCCACCGGCCGGCTCTGGGTGGACGGCGAGCAGGTGCTCCCCGGCCACCGCGGCCACCTCGCCTCACCGATGACCGTCGGCGAGCCCCCCGACGACCGGATCGCCTTCCTCTCCGACCACGAGGGCATCGGCAACGTCTACTCCTGCCGGCCCGACGGCTCCGACCTGCGCCGCCACACCGACCACGCCTCCTACTACGCCCGCGAGGCCGCCACCGACGGCACCCGGATCGTCTACCAGCACGCGGGCGACCTCTGGCTGCTGGACGGCCTGGACGCCCCCGCGCCGCACCGGCTGCACGTCCCGCTCGGCGGCGCGCGGGCCGGGCGCCGCCCCTACCAGGTCGGTGCCGCGAGCCAGGTCAAGGACCTCGCCTGCGACCAGACCGGCCGGACCGGGGTGATCACGGTGCGCGGCAGCCAGTACTGGCTCACCCACAAGGACGGCCCGGCCCGCGCGCTCGCCGACACCCCGGGGGTGCGCACCCGGCTGCCGGTCATGCTCGGGCACACCGGCGAGGCCGCCTGGATCACCGACGCCGAGGGCGCGGACGCCGTCGAGGTGATGCCGCTGCCCGGACACGACGGCCCCCTCGAACACACCAGCGGGGAGCGGCACCGCCACCGGGTGCTCGCCGCCGGACGGCTCGGCCGCGTCCTGGAGCTCACCGCCTCCCCCGACGGCACCCGGCTGGCCGCCGCCACCTCGGACGGGCGGCTGCTGCTCGTCACCGCCGCCGACGGCGAGGTCCGCGAGGTCGCCGCCTCCGCCCACGGGCCCGTCTCCAGCGCCCGGTTCTCCCCCGACTCGCACTGGATCGCCTGGTCCCAGCCCGCCGCCGGGCGCTCGCTGCGCCGCATCCGGCTCACCCGCGCCGACGCGCCCGCCCCGATCACCGACGTCACCGACGGGAGGTTCGAGGACGAGCAGCCGGTGTTCACCCGGGACGGCCGCTACCTGGCCTTCCTGTCCTGGCGCGGCTTCGACCCCGTCCACGACGTCCACACCGGCGACCTCTCCTTCCCGCTCGGCTGCCGCCCCTACCTCGTCCCGCTCACCGCCGACACCCCGTCCCCGTTCGCCGCACCGGCCGAGGACGGCGGCCCGCGCGGGGACGGCGGCGGCGACGGCACCGTCCGGGTCGACCCGCAGGGCATCGGCGAGCGGCTGCTGCAGTTCCCGGTGATCGCCTCCAAGTACTCGGCCACCGACGCCGTCCGCGGCGGCCTGGTCTGGCTGCGCTGGCCGATCTCCGGCACCCTCGGACAGACCTTCACCAGCCCGGACGACACCTCCGGCCGCCCCTCGCTGGAGCACTTCGACCTCGCCCGCGGCACCCGCTCCACCCTGGTCGACAAGCTCGACGGGTACGCGGTGTCCGGCGACGGCGGCTCGATCGCGGTCTACTCGGCCGGGACCCTGCGGATCGTCCCGGTCGGCGCCCCCTCCGCCGGCACCCCGGTGGACCTGCGCCGGATCAACCACACCGTGCACCCCGCCGCCGAGTGGCGCCAGGCCTACCACGAGGCCGCCCGGATCGTCCGGGACCAGTTCTGGGACGACCGGATGTCCGGCCTCGACTGGCCCGCCCTGGTCGCCCAGTACGAGCCGCTGCTCGACCGGATCGCCGGGCCGGACGACTTCGCCGACCTGCTGCGCGAACTCCTCGGCGAACTCGGCACCTCGCACGCCTACGTCACCCCGTCCCGCCGCGGCGAGGGCCCCTCGCTCGCCCAGCAGCCGCTCGGCCTGCTCGGCGCCAACGCCCACCGCTCCCCCGACGGCCGCTGGCTGGTCGACCGGGTGCTGCCCGGCGAGTCCTCCGACCCGCGCGCCCGCGCCCCGCTCGCCGCCCAGGGCGTGCGCGACGGCGACGAACTGCTGGAGATCGGCGGGCGCCCGGTCGACCCGGTGCGCGGCCCGCTCCCGCTGCTCGCCGGCACCGGTGGCACCACCGTCGAGATCGGCCTGCGCAGCGACCCCGGCTCCCCCGTGCGGCGGATCACGGTGACCCCGCTGACCGACGAACGGCCGCTGCGCTACCAGGACTGGGTGGTCAAACGCCGCGCCCTGGTACGGGAGTTCAGCGACGGGCGGTGCGGCTACCTGCACATCCCCGACCTCGGCGGCTCCGGCTGGGCGCAGTTCAACCGCGACCTGCGCCGCGAGCTCGACAAGCCCGCCCTCGTCCTCGACGTCCGCGGCAACGCCGGCGGCAACGTCTCCGAACTCGTCCTGGAGAAGCTCACCCGACGCGTCCTCGCCTGGGACTTCACCCGCGACCGCCAGCCCGTCCGCTGGCCGCGCAACGCCCCGCGCGGGCCGGTGGTCGCCCTCGCCGACGAGGCCACCAGTTCGGACGGCGACGTGATCATCGCGGCGATCGAACTGCTCGGCCTCGGACCGGTGGTGGGCACCCGCACCTGGGGCGGGGTGGTCGGGATGACCGGGCGGCACACCCTCGGCGACGGCACCCAGATCTCGGTGCCGAAGAACGCGTCCTGGTTCACCGGCGGACTCGGCTGGTCCGTGGAGAACCACGGCGTCGAACCCGACGTCCACGTGCTGCGGGGCCCGCGCGACTGGGCCGGCGGGCGGCACCCGGAACTGCACACGGCCGTCCAACTGGCGCTGGAGCTGCTGGAGGACGCCCCCGCCGCCGCGCCCCCGCCGGACGACACCCCCCGGCCGGACCTGCGGCGCCCGCCGCTGCCGCCGAGGGGCTAGGTCCGTTCCGCGCGAACGGCGGGCGCGAACGGCGGGATCAGTCCCAGGGGTCGCCCTCGGCCGTCATGTTCTCGGCGGCCCGCCGGTCGGCCTCGGCCTGGTCCTGGACCTGCTGCCGCTGCGACTCGCGCATCTCACGCGTCCGCTCGATGTCGTCGCTGTACGCGTCGGCCGCCTCGTCGTGGGCGAGCGCGGCCCGTTCGGTGGCGTCCGGCCCGGCGGCCTCGTGCCCCCTGTGGAAGATCCTGTCCAAGATGCCCATGACTCCTCCTCCGGACGGATACCGGGCTGTCCCCCACTCTCACACCACGACCGGACGGGCGCACGTCGGGCCTCGACGCGGCGTGCGTTGAGTCTTTGGTCCCGGTCGAACGCATCGAAGGGCCGTAGCGGGCCGGTCCCGGCCGGGCGGACGGTGGGGGTGTGAGGAACGCCATCGACGAACAGCACGGCGGCCCGCGCCGCCTGGTCGGGCCGCTCGCCGCGCTGGACGGGCGGCTGCCCGGCCCGCACGACCTGCTGCTCATGCAGTGCCCCGGTTCGCTGCGCCCGCTCGGCGGCGGCGAACTCCCGGGCTGGGCGCGGGCGGTGCTCCGCGCGCACCCGTGGGTGACGGTCGCCAGGGCGCCCGCCGTGGTCGGCTCCCCGGTGGACACCCCGCACCCGGTGCGCTGCACCGGGGACGTCACGGCGCCCGAGCACTGGATCCCGGTGACGGTGCGCGGCCCGCACCGCGGCCGGCTGCTGCACGCGCTCGCGCCCTGGGCGGCGGTGGCCCGCACCTTCCGTCCCGAGCAGCTCCCGGCCCGGCGGGCCCTGCTGGCGCCGGGCCGGGTCGCGCAGGTCCCGGGGCTCGCCCTGCTGCCGGCGGTCGGCGAGCTGGCGGCGGACCACCGGCTGGCCTGGGGCCCGATCGGCGCCGTCGGCTACGAGCTGGGCACCGGCGTGCCGGTGAGCGGACCGCTCAGCCCGCTGCGGCTGGTGCTGCGCGCCCCGCAGCCGGTCAGCCGGCGGGACGCGCTGCAGCTGCGGCGCGCACTGAGCAAGCTGCGCGTGCCCGTGCAGGCCGAGCTGGAGACCCGGCACGGCTCGGTGCTGCTGGCCGAGTACGCGGCGGCGCCGCTCACGCTCACCCTGCTGACGCCGGAGGGGCCCCGGGAGGTCCACGATCCGTGGTTCCCCCGGGGCCCCTCGGGCGGGGCGGTCAGCCGCTGACGCTGGGGGCGCCGGTCTCCAGGTGGCCGGTGAACCGCTGCGACCAGCTGCTGTCGGCGTCCACCGTGACGGTGAAGTCGTACCAGCCGTTGTTGTAGGCCACCGCGTTGAAGTAGTCGCTGGTGCTGCCGCCGGCCGGCACCCGGTACGTCCAGGGGCCGTCGGTGCGGTAGTTGTTCGACGCGATGGTGAAGGTGAGCGCGGTGCTGCCGGTGTTGGCCAGCGCGAAGTAGAGGGCCAGCTTGCCGGTGCCCGGCTCGACCGCGTACGAGGCGGTGACGGCGGCGTTCTTGCCCGCCTTGGTGACGTCGCCCTTGAAGCGGCGCAGGAAGCGGTTGGGGCCGACCACCGTGAGGTCGTACGGGCCGTTGCCGAAGCCGGTGCCGCAGTTGAAGAAGTCGCTGGTGCTGCCGCCCGGGTCGACGGTGTACTGCCACGGGCCGCCGCTGCGGTAGGCGTTGGCGTAGGCCGAGAAGTGGGCCGACTTGGTGGCGGTGCCCCCGTTGGCCATCCTGATCCAGACCTTCATGACCCCGCCGGAGCCGAACTCCAGGTGGTCCAGGTTGGCGTTGGGCTGGTAGGGCAGCGCGCGGGCCGGGCGGGTGCCGGACTCCTGGACGGGCAGCTGGTTGTTGACCGGCGCCGGGTTGGAAAGCGGGCCGCAGGCGGCGAGGCCGATGGTCTGCGAGGTGTCGGGCAGCGCCGGAAGGCCGTAGACCGGGTTGGCGAAGTCGAACGCGCTGGTCAGGTCGCCGCACACGCGCCGGCGCCAGTCGCTGATGTTCGGGCAGGTGGCGGGCGCGCCGATGGCGGCCGTCCAGGTCTCCAGGAAGCGCAGCACCGAGGTGTGGTCGAAGGTCTCCGAGTTGACCCAGCCGCCGCGGGTCCAGGGCGAGACCGCGATCATCGGGACGCGGAAGCCGAGGCCGATGTTGGTGCCGCTGTAGAACTCGCCCGGGGTGCCGGCCGGGGCGGCCGGCGGCGGGACGTGGTCGAAGAAGCCGTCGTTCTCGTCGTAGTTGATGAACAGGACGCTGGAGTCGAAGACGTTCGGGTCGGCGTTGAGCGCGTCGATCACGTTGTGGACGAAGTGCGCGCCGTCGGCCGGGGTGGCGTACGGGTGCTCGGAGGAGGCCTGGTCGGGGACGATCCAGGAGACCTGCGGGAGGGTGCCGGCCAGCACGTCGGCCTTGATCGCGGCGACGATGTCGTCCGGGGTGCTGCCGGTGACGGCGGGCACGGACGCCATGCCCTTGACGGCCAGGGCGCTGCCGGCCGGGGCGCCCGCGAACTGGCTGAAGTAGGCGAGGGCGTTGTCACCGTAGTTGTCGGCGGCGTTCTGGTAGACCTTCCAGCTCACGCCGGCGGCCTCCAGGGCCTCGGCGTAGGTCTGCCACCGCAGGCCCTTCTCGTCACCGCCGTCGTAGGCGGGGCCGCCCGCGGTGCCGGCCGGGTCGATCTGGCCGGACCAGTGGTAGGTGCGGTTGGGGCCGGTCGCGCTGAGCACCGAGCAGTGGTACGCGTCGCAGATGGTCCAGTTCTCGGCCAGCGCGTAGTGGAACGGGATGTCCTGGCGGGTGAGGAAGCCGAGGGTGCGGACGTTGCCCTTGGCCGCGACCCAGGAGTCCATCCTGCCGTTGTTCCAGGCCTTGTGCTGGTCGCTCCAGCCGTGGGCGAGGTCGCCGTTGCACTGGGCGAGGCGCTCGGGGTCGGCGCCGCCGGCCGGCTTGGTGAGGCTGAACTGCCAGGGGTACTGGCGGCCGGTGCCGTTCGGCTGGTTGAACACGCTGTAGCCGCCGGCGATCTGGATCGCGCTGCGGTCGGCGAAACCGCGCACGCCCTTCATCATGCCGAAGTAGTGGTCGAAGCTGCGGTTCTCCTGCATGAGGATCACCACGTGCTGCACGTCCGCGATGGTGCCGGTCTGCGACAGCGCCGCGGTGTTCACGGCGGCGGGCGCCGCGCCCGCGGCGGTCGGGGCCGCCCCCGCGCCCCCGGCGCCGGTCATGGCCAGGCCCGCGGCGGCGGCTCCGGACAGCGTCACGAACTTCCTACGACTCAGCTCGGCCATCAGCCCAGCCCGTCCCTTCACTACCGATGTTGTGTGCACAAGTCGGGGCTCATCGATCGCGGAGCAGTCTCCACCGGCGCCGAACCGGCCCACCAGATGCGGGCGGGAGGGTTGGTGGACTGTTCGTCCGGCCGTCATCGAGCGACCACCGGCTGAACGGGGGACGGAAACTCCGAGGATGCGAAGGGGAGGGGGACCGGCCGGCGGGCCTCAGCGGTCCTGGACGGTGATGCCCAGGGCGTGGGCGAACTGCGGCGCCAGCTCCAGGAGTTGGTGCGAGTTGATGATCGCGCCGCGCAGCCCCAGGTGGCCGTCCGGGAGGCCGAGGCGGGCGGCGCCGCGCAGGTCCGTCCTGGTCAGCGCGGCCCCGCGCAGGTGAACCTCCTCCAGCGTCGAACCGGGGAACGACACCTGGGTGAGCTTCGCGTCGGCGAAGTCCACGTCGCGCAGCAGGCAGTCCTCGAAGACGACGTCCCGCAGGACGGCCGCCCGCAGGTTGACCGCCTCCAGCTTGCAGCCACGGAACACCACCCGGCGCACGGCCGAGCCGTGCGCGGCGATCCCGGCCAGCACGCCGCCGACGAAGGCGCTGTCCTGCCACTCGCCGTCGCTCAGGTCGCAGGCCACCCAGCGGCCGGACTGCACCCACACGTCGGTGAAGCGGGCCTGGCGCAGCTTGACGCCGCTGAAGGCGACGCCGGTGAGCGCGCACTCCAGGAACGTCGCCCCGGCAGCCGCCTGGTCGGTGTACTCGCCGCCGTCGAAGTGCACGGTGTCGTAGCGCTCGTCGGCGCGCAGCGGCCCGGTGTGCGGGCGGAGCAGGTCGGCGAAGCGCAGGTCGGCGAGGCGGTCGGGGAAGTCGGGCACGTTGGGGGCGGCGTTCGGCACGGGGGCGGCACCTCGCGGGGTCGGGCGGACGGGGTCTCGCCCGCATGCTCGCACGCGCCACCGACAGAACCGGGGGTGCCCGGCCGCGGCCCACGGCGGCCGGGCGGTTCCGGGGGGTCGGTCAGCCGCGCGCCCAGAGGGAGTTGACCCGGCTGCGCTCGGTGCCGTTCGGGTAGGGGTTGGTGCAGGACGTGCCGGGCCCGCCGCCGGACATCAGCTCGCTGCACGGCCCCGAGTAGTGGTCGGGCAGGCCGAGCACGTGCCCGGTCTCGTGGGCCGTCACCCGCAGCGAGTTGTACTGCCGGTTCTGCTGGTAGTCGAGGAAGACGTACCCGCGCCCGTGGCCGTCGGTGCTGGCGTACGAGCCGCGCGAGTCGTTGCCCTCGTAGTAGCGGAAGTCGGCGGCCGAGCCGGCGCGCAGCTGGACGTTGCCCACCGAGCCGTTCCAGATCTGCGCGGCCTGGGATATCTGGGTGCGGAACGACGGGGCGCTGCTGGCGTCGTAGGTGACGACGACGGTCGCGAGGTTCGGGTTGGCGGCCTGCTTGGCCTTGGCGGAGGCCATGACGGCCTGGAAGAACGCCTGGTTGTCGGCCGCCTCGGCGGCCGAACCGGCGTACGCCGAGCCGGCGGACGCGGAGGCGGTGTAACCGGAGGCCGCCCGGGCGGCGGGTGCGGCGACGGCCGTCGCAGGCAGGGCGGCGAGACCCGCGGCGAGTGCCAGGCCGAGGGCGGCGGACAGCACTGATCGAGGCATGACGGATCGAGACATGTGGGGGCTCCGATTCCTGCGGTGCGTGGCCGGTGGGGGCCGGCCGTGGGGGGCACCTGGTGAACGGGTGATGTCCACCGAGCTTCGGGCAGCGCGGCGGCGGGGCGGATGATGTCAACCCGCGATAGCCCTGTCCAATACCCCTGGTTTTCCCGGCCTTTGAATCTGCTTTGGCTTGACTTGACCCTTTCTCACCCCTGGCATTCCGCCACCCGGGCGATTAGGCTCCGTCCCGGGGAAGCAACCGAGCGGCGGGCCGCCCGATTCCGGCCGGACGGCCCGCCGCACCCCGATCGGGCCCCGGCTACTGCACGCCGTTGGCCCACAGCTCGTCGACCTGGCCGCGCTCGTTGCCGTCCGGGTAGGGGTTGGTGCAGGACGGGCCGGGTCCGCCGCCGGACATCAGCTCGCTGCACGGCCCCGAGTAGTGGTCGGGCAGGCCGAGCACGTGCCCGGTCTCGTGCGCGGTGACGCGCAGGGAGTTGTACTGCTGGTTCTGCTGGTAGTCGAGGAAGACATACCCGTGGCCGTGGCCGTCGGTGCTGGCGTACGAGCCGCGCGAGTCGTTGCCCTCGTAGTAGGAGAAGTCGCCCTGACCGCCGCTCTCCTGGAGCTGGACGTTGCGCACCGACCCGTTCCAGATCTGCGCGGCCTGGGATATCTGGCTGGTGAAGGACGGTGCGTTGCCGGTGTCGTAGGTGACGGTGACGGTCAGCAGCCACGGGTTGGCGGCCTGCTTGGCCTTGGCGGAGGCCATGACGGCCTGGAAGAACGCCTGGTTGTCGGCGGCTTCGGCGGCCGAACCGGCGTACGCCGAGCCGGCCGCGGGCGTGTAGCCCGCGACGCTCGCGGCCGGTGCGGCGGGTGCGGCGACGGCCGTCCCGGGCAGGGCGGAGAGACCCGCGGCGAGCGCGACGCCGAGGGCGGCGGACAGCACGGATCGGGACATGACGGATCGAGACATGTGGGGGCTCCGGATCGCGAAACGCCCGGCCACCGGTGCCGGTTGGGGGCCGGCGGCGGCGGGCGGAATGTGGGGGTGCCCCGGGCCTGCCGGCCGGGGGCTGGAATCGCTGCCCCAGATTCCCCCCGGGCACGGCCGTCGCGGATGATGTCAACCGGCGATAACGCCGGTCAATACCGGTGGGCCTCCGCCGTGTTGATTCGTGTCATGTCCTTGGCGACAAGGGTCGTCGGCGTCTATGCTCCCGACGTGGAGCTCGACGTGAGACACCTCCGGGTGCTGTGCGCGATAGCCGACACCGGCAGCCTCCGCAAGGCGGCGCTCCGGCTCGGCATGACCCAGCCCTCCCTCACCACCCAGCTGCACCGGATCGAACGGGCCATCGGCGGCACCCTGTTCACCCGCGAGCAGACCGGCAGCCGGCCCACCGCGCTCGGCCACTCCGTGCTGTCCCGGGCCCGGCCGGTGATCACCGAGATGGCGGCGCTGGTCGCCGCCGCGCGCCAGGAGGCCCGGGAGTCGGCCGGCCCCGGCAGCCGGCGGCGGCTGCGGATCGGCAGCGTCGGCAGCCGGGCGGTGGCGGCCTGGCTGCGCCGCGTCCACGAGCGGCTGCCGGACACCGACACCACCATCCACGTGGACATCTCCGCCAGCGCCCTGCTGCGGATGGTCGCCGCCGACCAGCTCGACGTCGCCTTCGTGTACGAGAGCGAGGGCTTCCCGCTGCGCGTGCCCCCGGACGCCGAGCACCGGGTCCTGATGGCCCGCGAGCCGCAGTTCGTCGCGCTCGCCGCCGGCCACCCGGCCGCCGCCCGCCCGGTCGTCCACCTCGCCGACCTCGCCGAGGACACCTGGATGGTGGACCCGACCGCCGACCACGAGTACGCGGCGATGCGCCGGGTGTTCAGCGAGGCCGGCCTCAACCCCCGGGTGGTGCAGGTCCGGGACAACACCACCGCCGCCGACCTGGTCGCCTCCGGCGAGGCCGTCCGCCCCTGCCAGCCGACGTCCCTGCCCGGCCCCGGGACGGTCGTGCGCCCGGTCCACGGCGATCCGCTCGCCGTCCGCCTGCTGCTCACCTGGCGGCCGCGCGCGCTCGCCCCGACCGCCCTGGAGGCGCTGTACGGCGAACTGCGGGCCGCCTACCTGGACCTCGCCAAGGTCAACCCGGCCTACCTGGCCTGGCTCGCCCGGCACGAGCCGATGCTGCTCGGGCTGCGCCCGGAGGCCGCTCACGCCTCCCTGGCGTGCATCGCGACCCCGACAGCCACCATCGCCGCGCACACCAGGCCGGCCGCCAGGACCCCGGAGCCGCCGAGCGCCGTGCAGGCCAGCACCAGCACCGCGCCGGTGGGCGCCAGCGCCTGCGCGGCACCGGTCTTGGTGTGCCGCGAGTGCAGCAGCCAGACGGTGAACAGGTAGACGGCGGTCGGCACGGTGACCGTCCCGGTGGCCGCCGTCGCGGAGATCTCCGCCTTGTGCACGGCCGACTCCACCGCGACCTCCAGCCCGGTGCCGATCGCCGCCGCGGCCGCGAACACCACGTAGTGGCCGTAGCCCCACGCGAACGCCTGCCGATTGGAGCGCAGGTGCTCGTGCACCGGGCGGGCGAAGTAGATCCACCAGGCCGAGAAGCAGATCAGCAGCCCGCCGATCGCCACCGGCACCAGCCGCCCCAGCCCCTCGTGCTCGTCCACCCCCGACTGCACCGCGACCGTCGCCGCCGCGACCGTCTCGCCGAGCACGATCAGGGTGAACAGCCCGTACCGCTCGGCGATGTGGTGCGGGTGCCAGGTGGTCTGCATCCGCAGCTCGGCCCAGACCGGCACGGCCAGCTCGGCCAGCACCCCGATCGGGATGACGAACGGCCGGGCGCCGTGCGGCAGGAGCAGCACCACCACCCACCCGACCTGGCACAGCGTGATCCCCAGCGCGTACCGCAGGGCCACCCCGCGCGCCGGGCCCTCCTCGCTGGCGGCGGCGCGCAGCCACTGGGTGACCATCGCCAGGCGCATCACCACGTAGCCGGTCACCGACAGGACCATGTCCTGCGCCTCGAAGAGCCTCGGCACGCCGGCCGCGAGGATCAGCACCCCGGCGATCTGCACCAGCGTGGTGACCCGGTACGGCACGTCGTCGCAGTCGTACGCGGAGGCGAACCAGGTGAAGTTCATCCAGGCCCACCAGATCGCGAAGAACGCGAGCACGAAGCCCCGCAGGCCCTCGCCGTAGTGCCCGGCGGCGAGGGAGTGGGCGAGCTCGCGCCCGGCCTGGCCGACCGCGACGACGAAGCAGAGGTCGAAGAACAGCTCCAGCGGCGTGGCGACCCGGTGCCGCTCGTTCCGGTCGCGCGGGACCATCCGGCGCACCGGGGGCGGGTCGGCGGGGTGCGGGTGGGGCACTGCGGCGGAATCGCTGGTCATCGCGCTGCTCCGGGACGGGGACGGACGGCTGGGCTGTCCCGCGCATCCTGGCAGCGGGGCGGGCCCGGCGCACGCACCGGCGCGGACCGGCGGACGCCGGACCCGCCCCTTCCGTCCCTTTTCCTTCGTTCCTTTCCCCTTGCCGTCAGCCCCAGTTGACGGCACGGTGCGCGAACCGGGTGACAGCGCGACGGGTTTCCGGGCGCGCCCGCGCCGTACCGCCCGAGCCGCCGGACCGCCCGCTACATTCGTCCCCGGTTGGAAAGCGAGCGCGGGCCCTGCGGGGCCCCACGACACGGGCGGCCTGCGGGCAACGCGGAAGGTCAAGGCCGGTGGCAGGACAGCGGGGGCGGCAAGGCCGTCCCACCCGTGTCCGCACCACCGGCCTCGTGATCACCGCGCTGCTCGCCAGCGCCTGTCCCGCCGCCGTGCCCGCGGCGACCGCCGCGTCGGGGGCAGCGGCTACTTCTCCCAGCCGATCTTGGTGTAGTCGGTCGAGGCCAGGCCGAACGCGCCGTAGTTGGCCAGGCCCTTGCGCACCGCAACCACCTCGGGCCGCTGGTACAGCTCGACGGTGTGGCCGAGCTCCCAGATCTTGGCGTCCGCCTGGTTGTAGTACTTCGCGGCCTCCACCGGGTCGACCGTCCCGGCCGCCTTCTTCAGCAGCGCGTCGATCTCGGGGGTGCCGAGCTTCGAGTAGTTGCCGAAGACGTTGTCCCCCTCCGGCAGGCGGAAGTTGGTCAGGCTCTGGGAGAGCGGGAACGAGTCGGTGTTGCGCCAGCTGGCGAGGTCGAACTTGCCCACGTTGATGTACTTGGTGAAGAAGTCGTTCTTCGCCACCTTGTCCAGGTCGACCTTCACCCCGGCCTGCAGCCACATCGCCGCGGCCGCGGTGTACAGGTCGATCTGGGCCTGCGGGCTGGAGTCGTTGAACACGAAGTGCAGTTCGAGCGACTGGCCGTCCTTGGTGCGCGGCTGACCGCTGCCCGCCTCCTTCCAGCCGGCGTCGTCCAGCAGCTTCTTCGCGGCGGGCAGGTCGAACTTCGCCCACTCGCCCGAGTTGTCCTGGTAGCCGGCCTGGTTGGGCATGAAGATGTGGTTGCCGAGCGGCTTGAACTGCACCGGCACGCCATTGTTGGCGATCTTGATCAGCGAGTCGCGGTCGAGCGCCTTGCCGAGCGCCTGACGCACCTTCTGGTCGGTCAGCGCGCCGCCCCCGCCGAAGGAGATGTGCACCTCGTCCCACGGGCTGGAGGTGCGGATCACCGTGTCCTTGTTGTCCTTGAGCTGGCCGTAGGCGGTCGCGGTGCCGGCCGTCGCGAAGTCGATCTCGTTGTTGAGGAACGACTGGGTGGTCGCCGCCTGGGACATCACCCGGAAGGTGACCTTGTCCAGCTTGGGCTTGGCGCCCCACCACGCCGGGTCCGGGACGAGGCTGATCGTCTGGGCCGTCTTGTCGGCGACGCCGAGCTTCAGCGCGCCGGCGGTGATCGGGATCTTCTCGATCCAGGCCTTGTTGAAGTCGTCGGCGGTGGCGATCCCGGCGGCCGGGATCAGCGGCCGGAAGAGGTTCTGCCAGTCCGCGTACGGCGTCGAGAAGGTGACCTTGACCTCGGACGGGTCGGCGCCCTGCTCGACGCCGGAGATCAGCTCGTAGCCGGAGGAGTCGGCGATGTTGTAGCCGTCCTTCTTGCCGTTGCTGGCCTCCCAGTCGGCCTTGAAGTCCAGGTAGCTCAGTGCCTTGCCGTCCGACCACTTGGCCTTCGGGTTGAGCTTGTAGGTGATCACCTGCGGCGAGGCCGAGGTGACCTTGGCGTCCACCAGGTAGTCCGGGTTCGCGTGGAAGGTGCCCTCCGCGTCCGTGGAGAAGAGGGACGGCTCCAGGGCCCGCATGATGTCGACGGCGTCGCCGTAGCGGCCGTCCACCTGGAACGGGTTCCACTGGGTGATCCACTGGTACAGCGGGAAGCGCACCTCCCCGCCGTCCTTCAGCTGGTCCGGCGACTTGGGGTTGATGTCGTTGGAGCCCTGGCTCGGCGGCTCGCTCTTGGCCACGTTGTCGGCGGAGCCCCCACCGCCCGAGGTGCACGCGGTCACCGCCAGGGCGACGGCTATCGCGAGGGCGGTGGCCCGGCCGAAGCGGCGGGCCGTGGTGGCAGCGTCCATGGGGGTCCCCCTGGAGGGTTCGTCGGGAATTCGGGACAGGAGATGTGCCGCGCGAGGTGTGGCGGGGCTTGAGTGTGGGCAGCCAAGTCGGCACCGAGCCAGCAGAACGTAACAGCCGTTCAGTTCCACGACCAGAGGCAGGAGTTCACGTCTGATCCAAAAGTCACACGCGGCAACACGCGTGCAACACGGCGGCCGTACGCCGCTGGAACACTCTGACCTGCTGCTTCCCGACAGCCCGTGACACGGCCCGCACCCGGGCCACCGACCGAAGGCCACCACCCGATGCCCACCAGACGCGTCGGCCCCACCCCCACCCAGGGCGGCCGCTGATGCTCCGCTACCTCGCGAAGCGGCTGAGCTACTACGCCGTCCTGCTCGTCGCCGCCGTGTTCCTGGCCTACGCGATATCCGCGGCCGCCCTCCAGCCGCGCACCTACTTCGAGGCCAAGGTCCCCCGTCCGTCCGCCGAATCGGTCGAGCACCAGCTCACCGCCCTCAACCTGAACGACCGCACCCCGGTGGTCGTGCGCTTCGGCCACTGGGCCGACGGCCTGGTCCACGGCGACCTCGGCCGGACCATCCACGACACCCCGGTGACGGACGACTTCGGCCGGCGGATCTGGGTCTCGCTGCGGCTGCTGCTGATCGGCAGCCTGCTCGGCATGGTGCTCGGCGTCGCGGTCGGCGCCTGGAGCGCCGTGCGGCAGTACCGGATATCCGACCGGCTGCTGACCCTGCTCTCCTTCGTCCTCCTCTCCACCCCGGTCTTCCTGGTCGCCCTCTTCCTGAAGAACGGCGCCATCGCCGCCAAGGACGCGGCCGGCCACGAGGTCGTCCCGTTCACCGGCTACGAGACCCCCGGGCTCGCCGGCGGCCTCGGCGCCCACCTCTCCGACTGGGCGCTCCACCTCCTGCTGCCGACCATGTCGCTCGCGCTGTACGGCCTCGCCACCTACAGCCGCTACCAGCGCGGCATCATGCTCGACGTGCTCGGCTCGGACTACCTGCGCACCGCCGAGGCCAAGGGCCTCACCCGCGGCCGGGCCCTGCTCAAGCACGGGCTGCGCACCGCCGTGATCCCGATGTCGACGATGTTCGCCTACAGCTTCCTCGGCATCTTCACCGGCGCGGTGTTCACCGAGACGATCTTCGGCTGGCACGGCATGGGCGAGTGGCTGATCCAGGCGATCAACGAACAGGACGTCAACTCCGTCGTCGCGGTCAACCTGTTCACCGCCCTCGTGGTCCTCGCCTCCGGCTTCCTCGCCGACACCCTGCACGCCGCCCTCGACCCGCGCGTGCGGTCCTGACCGGAGGTGACCCAGATGACCACCGTCGCCGCAGAACCGGCCGGACCCGCCGCCCCGGCCCCCACGCCCCGCGGCACCGGCCGCGCCCGGCTCGTCCTCGCCCGGCTGCTCGCCGCCCGCGGAGCGCTCGCCGGGGCCGTCCTCGTCCTGCTGCTGTTCGCACTCGCCTTCGGCGGGCCGTACCTGACGCAGTGGGACTACGCCGCGCCCGACTTCGGCGCCCTGCACCAACCGCCCTCAGCCCAGCACTGGTTCGGCACCAACGGGATCGGGCAGGACGTCTTCGCGCAGTCCGTCCGCGGCCTGCAGAAGTCGCTGGTCATCGGTCTGCTGGTGGCGCTCTTCTCCACCGTGCTCGCGTCGCTGGTCGGCGCGTGCGCCGGCTACTTCGGCGGCTGGGCCGACCGCTGCCTGATGTTCGTCGTGGACCTGCTGCTGGTCTTCCCCAGCTTCCTGATCATCACGATCGTCTCGCCCCGGCTGAAGAGCACCGGCTGGATCGCCTTCGTCCTGCTGCTCGCCCTGTTCAACTGGATGATCACCGCCCGGGTGGTCCGGTCCATGACGCTCTCGCTGCGCGAGCGCGAATTCGTCCGCGCCGCACGCTTCATGGGCGTCCGGCCGCTGCGGATCATCCTGCGGCACGTCCTGCCGAACGTCGCGTCCTTCCTCATCATCGACGCCACCATCGCCGTCGGCGGCGCCGTCATGAGCGAGACCGCGCTCTCCTACTTCGGCTTCGGCGTCAAGCCGCCGGACGTCTCGCTCGGCACCCTGCTCGCGGCCGGCACCAGCGAAGCGCCGGTGTTCCCCTGGCTCTTCTACTTCCCCGCCGCGCTGCTGGTGCTGTTCGTCCTCGCCGTCAACCTCATCGGCGACGGGCTGCGCGACGCCCTCGACCCCACCGCCGCGGGCGCGCCCCGCCGCCGCGCCCGTAGGAAGAAGCCGTGACCACCGCCGTGACCAGCACCCCCGGCACCACCCTCGAAACCCCCCTGCTCGCCGTCCGCGACCTGCGCGTCGACTTCGCGGGCCCGCAGGGCCCGGTCCCGGCCGTGCGCGGGGTGGACCTCACCCTGCGGCGCGGCGAAACCCTCGGCATCGTCGGCGAGTCCGGCTCCGGGAAGTCCGTCACCGCGCTGTCCGTCCTCGGGCTGCTGCCCGGCACCGCCCGGGTCCGGGGCTCGGTGCGGTTGGACGGGCGGGAGCTGGTCGGGCTGCCCGGCCGGGAGCTCGCCTCGATCCGCGGCCGGCGGGTCGCGATGGTCTTCCAGGACCCGCTCTCCGCCTTCACCCCGGTCTACCGGATCGGCGACCAGATCGCCGAGGCGATCCGCGTCCACCAGAAGACCGACAAGGCCGCCGCCCGCCGCCGCGCCGCCGAACTCCTCGACCTCGTCGGCATCCCGGCCCCCGACCGCGCGCTCGACAGCTTCCCGCACGAGTTCTCCGGCGGCATGCGCCAGCGCGCGATGATCGCCATGGCCGTCGCCAACGACCCCGACATCCTGCTCGCCGACGAGCCCACCACCGCCCTGGACGTCACCATCCAGGCCCAGGTGCTCGACGTCCTGCGCACCGCCCAGCGGGAGACCGGCGCCGCGCTGGTGCTGGTCAGCCACGACCTCGGGGTGATCGCCGGGACGGCCGACCGGGTCGCGGTGATGTACGCGGGCCGGGTGGTCGAAACGGCCGGCGTGGACGAGCTGTTCGCGGCCCCGCGCCACCCGTACACGCTCGGCCTGATCGGCGCGGTGCCCCGGCTCGACGGCCGCGGCGGGCCGCTCGTCCCGATCCCCGGCAGCCCGGCGCCACTGGCCGACCTGCCGCCCGGCTGCCCGTTCGCCGCGCGCTGCCCGCTCGCCGAACCGCGCTGCTCGACGGCCGAGCCGGAACTGCTCGGCGGGGACGGCCACCTGGCGGCGTGCGTGCGCTCTGCGGAGCTGGCCGAGCAGCGGCCCGCGCCGGCCGACGTTTACCCCGTGCCGGAGGTGCCCGCCCCCGCCGTGACCGGGGCGCGCGACACCCGGCCGCAGGTACTGGCGGTCAGCGGGCTCGGAAAAACGTTTCCGCTCCTCAAGGGCACGGTGTTCAAGCGCCGCGTCGGCGAGGTCTACGCCGTGGACGGCGTCGACCTCGACCTCCGCGAGGGCGAGACCCTCGGCCTGGTCGGCGAATCCGGCTCCGGCAAGTCCACGACGCTCTTCGAGCTGCTCGACCTCGCCGCCCCCGAGACCGGCCGCATCGAGCTCCTCGGACAGGACACGTCCCGGCTCACCCGCGCCGAGGCCCACCGGCTCCGGTCGCAGCTGCAGATCGTCTTCCAGGACCCGATGGCCAGCCTCGACCCCCGGATGCCGGTCGGCGACATCATCGCCGAGCCCCTGCGCGCCCAGCGCGCCGCCCGCGACGAGATCGCCGGGCGGGTGCCCGAACTGCTGCGCCAGGTCGGCCTCGAACCGGAGCACGCCGGCCGCTACCCGCACCAGTTCTCCGGCGGGCAGCGCCAGCGGATCTCCATCGCGCGCGCCCTGGCCGTCCGCCCCAGGCTGCTCGTCCTGGACGAGCCGGTCTCCGCGCTCGACGTCTCCATCCAGGCCGGGATCCTCAACCTGCTGCAGTCGCTCAAGGCCGAACTGGGCCTGTCCTACCTGTTCGTCTCGCACGACCTCTCGGTCATCCGGCACCTCGCCGACCGGGTCAGCGTGATGTACCTCGGACGGACGGTCGAGCAGGGCGACGTCGCCGCCGTCTTCGACCGCCCCCGCCACCCGTACACCCGCGCGCTGCTCTCCGCCGTCCCGCTGCCCGACCCGGCCGCCGAACGCGCCCGGGACCGGATCCTCCTCGCGGGCGATCCGCCCTCCCCCACCCAGCGGCACTCCGGCTGCCCCTTCCGCACCCGCTGCCCGGTCTACGCCCGCCTCACGGAGCCCGGGGCGCGGACCCGCTGCGAGGAGGAGAAGCCCCCGCTCGCGGGGGACGGGCACCAGGCGGCCTGCCACTTCCCGGAGGCCACCTGAAGGCCCGCACGAAAATCTCACGTAGCGTGATCGGCCGAATACGATTCGGCGGATCGCCCCGGTCCCGTGTAATGTCTTCCGCGTCAGCAAGCGCCGCTAGCTCAGTTGGTTAGAGCAGCTGACTCTTAATCAGCGGGTCCGGGGTTCGAGTCCCTGGCGGCGCACAGACAGCCGGAAGGCCTTTCGCGAGAGCGAGGGGCCTTCCGGCGTTTGCGGCTCCTGCCGCCGGCCGTCCGCGGGCCGTCCGCGAGTCAGTGCGTGTCGAGGATCGCCGAGGCCACCGCGTCCGGACGGTCGAACATCACCAGGTGCCCGGCCGGGGCCGTGGTGCGGAAGTCCGCGCCGAGCAGGGCGGCGAGCTCCCGCTGCTCGGCGAGCCAGGCCTCCGTCCGCCGGGAGCGCAGTCCGTCGTCGGCGGCGAGCACGGTGACCGGCAGGCCCTCGGGCAGGGCCCGGGTGCGGCGCAGCCCGTCGAGCTCGGCGGCGACGTCGACGTAGCGGGCGTTCTCCCGGAGCAGCGCGCGCAGCGCGCGGCCGGTGCGGTAGCAGTGCCGGACGAGGTCCGGCGGGGCCAGGTCCTCGCGGCGGACGGTGGTGAGCCGGGCGGCCAGCCGCCGGGCGGCCGGGCCGAACAGGTACGGCACGGCGAGGGCGGTGGCGGCGCCGGCGGCGCCCCGCACGGCGAGGTCGCGCAGCCCGGGGGCGGGCAGCGGCCGGGGCGCCGGTTCGACACTGCCGTCGACGAGGACCAGCCCGGCCGCCCGCTCGGGGTGCAGCCGGGCGAAGGCCTCGACGTGGAAGCCGGCCAGCGAGTGCCCGGCGAGCGTGCACGGCTCGCGCAGCCCGAGGGCGTCCAGCACCGCCCGGATGCGCCCGGCCTCGCCGGCCGCCGTCGGGGCGGGCCGGCCGGTGGCGGGTTCGGGGGCGCTCAGGCCGTAGCCGGGCCGGTCGAAGCGGACGACGGTGCGGTAGGGGGCGAGGAACGGGACGACGAGGTCCCAGTCGAACCAGCTGCTGCCGAGACCGCCGGTGAGCACGCAGACCGGGCCCTCGCCCTCGGTGCGGACGTGCAGCGGCACGCCGTCGATGCGCAGGAACGCCGCTCGGACGGGCGCGGGGCCGGCCGCCGTCATACCGGCTCCCGGCCCGCCCGGTCCCGGGTGGGCGCGGCCCGGTCGTGCGCCCGCCGGTCGTGCGCCCGCCGGTCGTCGGCCTCCTCGCGGAACAGGCTCCACGCGAGGACGCCCAGCCAGAGCGCGACCAGCAGCACCTGGAGCCGTTGGCCGGCCCCCAGCGCCCAGGTGCCGCGTCCGGCCTGGAAGGCGCCGATCGCGGCGAGGCTCCAGGTGGTCGCGAGCAGTTCGGCGCCGAGCAGCCAGGGCCCGTACCGGCGCACCGGGGGCCACCATCCGTAGCGGCGCGCGGCCACGGTGAGCGCGACGAGCCCGGCGAGCGCGCCGATCATGGCGAGGCTGCTGGTGACGGCGTGCGCGGTGTGGGTGGCGGGCACGAGCCCGGCCGTCTCGCGGGCGGCGCACTCCTCGTCGCTCGTGGGGGTGCAGCTGAGCGGCAGCCGGGAGTCGGCGGCGGTCGCCGCGCCGAACAGGGCCAGGGCCGACCAGCCCGCCAGTGCCCAGCGGTGGCGGGGCTGCGGGGCGCCGGTTCGGCGGGCGGTGCCGGTTCGGTGAGCGGTACCGACGGGCTCGGCGCCGGTTCGGCGGGCGGTGCCGACCTGCGCGGTGCCGACGAGCGCGGTGCCGGCCGCCGCGAGGACGGCCAGACCGGCAACCAGGTCGGTGGCCCGGAAGAGCCCGCCCAGTGGCTGGTCCGCGGCGGCGAGTTCGCTGATGTACGCCTGGACCGGGTCGAGCCCGGTGCTCAGGACGACCTCCAGCACCCAGGCGGTGTACGCCACCGCGCTGATCAGCAGCAGGACGGCGACGGCTCCGCGGGCGCGCGGACGTCCGGTGGGGCTGGGCACGTTTCCACCCTAACCGCGCCAAAACTCCGCCCCAACCGGGAGGAAACGGGCACCGCCGGTCCGGTGCGGCCGGACGCGGTTCGAGGCACCCCTCGGAACCGTGTATTGTTTTCCAGGTCAGCAGGCGCCGCTAGCTCAGTTGGTTAGAGCAGCTGACTCTTAATCAGCGGGTCCGGGGTTCGAGTCCCTGGCGGCGCACAGACAGTGGGGAGTCCCTCGCATCAGCGAGGGGCTCCCCAACTTTTTTGCCCATGGCGTCCGTTTTGCGTGCGTTTTGGATGTGATGTCGGTCTCGATTGCCGCTCCGGAGGAGCCGATCGACCCATCCCGTTCGTCCTGGGCGGTAAACCGGAATCGGGACAAAGGTCCCCCGACCACCGTTGTCCCCGTCTGTGCAGGCTGGCCCGGTCCGCCCGCAGGAAAGGCCGCGCCTTGTCCAGAGATCCCCAGGGCGGCAAGAAGCGCCGCCCCAAGCGCACCGGCTGGCGCCGGCTGATACCGACCTGGCGGATGACGCTGCTCGGCCTCGCCGCCTCGATCCTCCTCGGTGTCGGCCTCTTCGCGCTCGGCATCGCGCTCGTGAAGGTCCCGGACGCGCACGCCGCGGCCACCGCCCAGAGCAACACCTGGCTCTACGCCGACGGCTCGGTGATCACCCGCACCGGCGAGCGCAACCGGCAGAACGTCGGCCTGGACAAGGTCTCCCCCGCCGCCCAGCACGCCGCGCTGGCCGCCGAGGACCGCAACTTCTACCACGAGGGCGCGATCAACGTGCAGGGCCTGGCCCGCGCCGCGATCAACACCGCCAAGGGCGAGGGCACCCAGGGCGGCTCCACGATCACCCAGCAGTACGTGAAGAACACGTACCTGAACCAGAAGCAGTCCGTCACCCGCAAGGTGAAGGAGCTCTTCATCGCCATCAAGGTGGACGCCACCGAGAGCAAGGACGAGATCCTCTCCGGCTACCTGAACACCTCCTACTACGGCCGCGGCGCCTACGGCATCCAGGCCGCCGCGCAGGCGTACTTCGGCATCGACGCCTCCGCGCTCAACGCCGCCCAGGGCGCCTACCTGGCCACCCTGCTCAACGCGCCCAGCGCCTACGACGTGGCCAACACGACCCCGCTGGGCAAGCAGAACGCGGTCAACCGCTGGAACTACGTCATGGACGGCATGGTCAAGGAGGGCTGGCTGTCCGCCGACGAGCGGGCCAAGACCCCGTTCCCGGACGTCAAGGACCCGCAGCCCAACCCCGGCCTGTCCGGCCAGTCCGGCTACCTGGTCGACGCGGCCACCCAGTACCTCACCTCCAGCGGGATCATCAGCGACAACGAGCTGGCCAAGGGCGGCTACACGATCAAGCTGAGCATCGACCCGACCCGCCAGCAGGCCCTGCAGGACGCCGTCCAGGCGCAGCTGCACGACACCCTGAACCCGGACAAGCGCAAGAAGGACGCGGCCGCCCAGGCCGGCGCCGCCTCGGTGGACCCGAAGACCGGCGCGGTCGTCGCCCTGTACGGCGGCGTCGACTACATCAAGCACTACGTCGACAACGCGACCCGGCGCGACTACCAGGCCGGCTCGACCTTCAAGGCGATCGCCCTCGCGGCCGCGTTCGAGAACAACGCCAAGACCCAGGACGGCCGGACCGTCACCCCGCGCACCGTCTACGACGGCACCAGCGGCCGCAAGGTCCGCGGCGGCAAGGGCACCCCGTACGCGCCGCCGAACGAGGGCGACGTCAGCTACGGCCAGATCTCGCTCCAGCAGGCCATCGACAAGTCGGTGAACTCGGTGTTCGCCCAGCTCGCCCAGGACACCGGGCTGCAGAAGGTCAAGGACACCGCGGTCGCGCTGGGCCTGCCCGGCAGCACCCCGGGCCTCGACCCGGTCCCGTCCATCCCGCTGGGCGCGGCCACCCCGAGCGTGCTCGACATGGCCGGCGTGTACGCCACGCTCGACAACGGCGGCAAGCAGATCACGCCGTGGCTCGTGCAGTCGGTGGACCGCGAGGGCGAGGCCGTCCAGCTGCCCGCGCACAAGACCACCCAGGCGATCAGCGCGGACACCGCGAACCAGGTCACCTCGATGCTCCAGGGCGTCGTGAGCGACCCGGGCGGCACCGGCTTCCGGGCGAAGGCGCTGGGCCGGCCGGCCGCCGGCAAGACCGGCACCACGGACGACCAGAAGTCGGTGTGGTTCGTCGGCTACACCCCCGAGCTCGTCACCTCGGTCGCGCTGTTCGGCCAGGACCCGGGCACCGGGGCGCAGGTGAGCCTGAGCGGCGTCGGCGGCATCGACGGCGCGGCCGGCGGCCAGTACCCGGCGCAGATCTGGACCAGCTACATGAAGGCCGCGCTCAAGGGCCAGCCCGTGGGCGACTTCCCGGACCCGTCGGACGGCGGCGACTCCGGCGCGACCGACGCGCCGACCTCCCCCGCCACGCCGTCCGGCACCCCGTCGACGGGCAGCGCCACCGGCAACCCGAACGGCGGCGCGAGCAGCCAGCCGAGCAGCGGCTCGAACGGCTCGCAGAACGGCGGGTCGAACGGGTCCCAGAACGGCGGAGCGAACGGCTCCGACGGCTCGAACTCCGGCGGGAACACCGTGCCGACCGCGCCGCCCACGACGCAGCCGACCACGAACCCCACGTCGCCGCCGACGACCAGGCCCACCACCCGGCCGACGCCGACCACGCAGCCGACGACCGGCCCGACGACGACGCCCACCACCCAGCCGACGGGCGGGACGAACAACGGCGGCACGGGGGCCGGGCCGGGGAACTGATCCCGGCCCGTCCGATCCGGCGGTTCCTGCGCCCCGGGGTCTCATCCGACCCCGGGGCGTTGCCGTGCGCCTTCACGTCCCCTTGCTTCCCGTTGCTTCCCCTTACTTCCCCTTACTGCCCCCTGCTCCCTCTTACTGCCCCCTGCTCCCTCTTACTCCCTGCGGGCGAGCGGTGTGAATACTCCGCTGCGTACAGTTGCCCGCAGGACCAAATGGCGGAATGGCGCCTTACACCATCGGCGGTATGACTGTCACAATGCGTCGGTGCACCAGACAACGGCCCCGTCCGCCCGCCCCTCCGGACGAACCCTCGGCCTCGGCCTCGCGCTGATCTCCGCCTGCGCCTTCGGCGGCTCCGGCACGGCCGCGAAGCCGCTGATCGAGGCCGGGCTCTCCCCGCTCCACGTGGTCTGGCTGCGGGTCACCGGTGCCGCCGTGGTCCTCCTGCCGATCGCCTACCGCCACCGCGACGCCGTGCTCCGCCGCCCCGGCCTGCTGATCGGCTTCGCCCTGCTCGCCGTCGCCGGCGTCCAGGCCTGCTACTTCGCGGCGATCTCCCGCATCCCGGTCGGCGTGGCCCTGCTCATCCAGTACCTCGGCCCACCGCTGCTCATCGGCTACGTCAAGTTCGTCCAGCGCAAGCCCGTCAGCCGGGGCGCGGCGTTCGGCGCCGCGGTCGCCGTGACCGGCCTCGCCTGCGTGGTGGAGGTCTGGAACGGCCTGAGCTTCGACGCGCTCGGCGTCCTGTTCGCGCTCGGTGCCGCCTGCTGCCAGGTCGGCTACTTCGTGCTGGCCGACGCCGGCCGCCGGGGCGAGCGACCGGTCGACCCGATGGCCGTCAGCGCGTTCGGCCTGCTGATCGGCGCGGTCGTGCTCACCGTGGCGACCCGGCCCTGGGAGGCCGACTGGAGCCCGCTCGGCGGGGACGTCGTGATGAACGGGCACTCGCTGCCCGCGTTCCTCCCGGCCGCCTGGATGGTGCTGGTGGCGACCGTCCTCGCCTACTTGACCGGCGTGGTCTCCGTCGGGCACCTCTCGCCGCCGGTCGCCGGGGTGGTGGCCAACCTGGAGGCCGTCGTCGCCACCGTGCTGGCCTGGATCCTGCTCGGCGAGCACCTCGGGCTGCCGCAGCTCGCGGGCGGCCTGCTGGTGCTCGCCGGGGCGTTCGCGGCCCAGGCGAGCAAGCCGGCGGAGGCCGCGGGGTCCGCGCGGGCGACGGAGTCCGTCGCGGTGGACGCCGTCGCGGTCGAGCCCGTCGCGGGGGCGGTGGCGGCGGCGGCCGAGGCCGTCGCGGTGGACGCCGGGGAGCCGACCACCGCCGAGAGCGGGGTCAGCGGCCGACCCAGCCGAACCAGTCGAAGTGGTTGAGCGGCCACACGACGGCCGACACCGGCCCCACCACGTTGCCCACCGGCACCGCGCCGCCACCCGGGCCGCTGCGGTGGTAGCGGGAGTCCGCCGAGTCGCTGCGGTGGTCGCCCTCCACCCAGATGTGCCCGGCCGGCACCGTTACCGGCCCGAAGTCCAGGCCGGCGCAGGAGTCGTCCCCCGGGTGGAGGTACGGCTCGTCGACCTTCTTCCCGTTCACGGTGAGCGTGGTGCCGGTGCACTGCACGGTCTGGCCACCGGTCGCGATCACCCGCTTGACCAGGTAGTTGTCGTCCTTCGGCGGCACCAGCCCGACGAAGCTCAGCGCCGAGGTGAGCGCGTTGGTGAACGGGTTGCCGTCGACCGGCTGCGGCGGGAGCCAGTCGCCCGGGTCCTTGAAGACCACCGGCTGCCCCGGCTCCGGCTCCCAGCCGGTCAGCGGCGCCAGCTTGTTCACGCCGACCCGGTCGCCGATCCGCAGCGTGTTCTCCATCGAGCCGGACGGGATGGTGAACACCTGGAGCAGACAGGTCTTGATCAGCAGCGCGAGCGTCAGGCCGACCGCGATCATCGCCGGGATCTCGATCCACCACGGCCGCGGCTTGCGCCGCGTCCGCCGGGCCTTGCGGGCGCGTCCGCCACGGGCCCGGCGGCGGGCCTCGGCGCGACCGCCGGGGGCGGCGGAACTATCGGCACGGCCCTCGGCCTCGCTCGGCGTTTCGGGCAGGTTCACCGCCATCGTCGCTGCTCCACCTCTCGGCTGCGGAAACCTGCACGCTACGCCAACCGTGGAGCCTCACGAAATCCGGACTTTAGCCGCGCCCGACACCCCCGGCACCCCTGACACCGGGCCCCCGGGACGCTGATTCACCGCCGCAGAGCCCGCCGGTACCGGTTGAAAACAGTCGGAACCGGTCGACATCGGCCAGTGCCGGACCTTCTCGGGCCCGCGGCCCCCGTGCGCGGAGCCTCAGGCGCGGGCGATCGCCTCGTGGTGGCGGATGACCTCGGCGATGATGAAGTTCAGGAACTTCTCAGCGAAGACCGGGTCCAGCTTGGCCCCGGCGGCCAGCTCGCGCAGCCGCTTGATCTGGTCCCGCTCCCGCGCCGGATCGGCCGGCGGCAGCTTGTGCTCGGCCTTGAGCCGACCGACCCGCTGGGTCGCCTTGAACCGCTCGGCCAGCATGTGGACCACCGCGGCGTCGATGTTGTCGATGCTCTCGCGCAGGCTGGTCAGCTCGGCGCGCACGGCATCGTCCACCCCCGCGGGCAGAGCGGCGTCGGAGGTCGTGGGGTGGTCCGTCATCGCGGCGGCTCCCGGAAAGGCTGGTGGTGGAAACCCGGCCGTACGGCGGCCGAGCTCGGGCCCGCGCCAATCTAACAGGGCTCCCGGCCCCGGTCCCCTCCGTTGCACCCGACCGTCCACGATCCGGACGGCGCGCGCACCGCCGCACCGCCGGGCGCCCGAAGTACCCGGGGACGGACCGGGGCCCGCCGTAGGCTGGTGCGTGCATGACCGGAAGTGACGCACCAGCAGTTCCTCAGCTGCTCCTCAGCAGTTCCTCAGCAGTTCCGCAGCAGTTCCGCAGCAATGTCAGCAATGGAGGTACCGATCGTGGCTACGACCCGCACCGCCCGCACCGCCTGGGAGGGCAACCTGCTCCAGGGCAAGGGGCAGGTGACCTTCGCCTCGTCCGGCATCGGTGAGTACCCCGTCTCCTGGGCGGCCCGTGCCGAGGAGCCCAACGGCAAGACCAGCCCGGAGGAGCTGATCGGCGCCGCGCACTCCGCGTGCTTCTCGATGGCCCTCTCGCACGCCCTGGCCGGCGCCGGCACCCCGCCCGCCAAGCTGGACACCCAGGCCGACGTGACCTTCCAGCCCGGCGCCGGCATCACCGGCATCCACCTGACCGTGGTGGGCGACGTCCCGGGCCTGGACGAGGCCGGCTTCGTGAAGGCCGCCGAGGACGCCAAGGCGAACTGCCCGGTCAGCCAGGCCCTCACCGGCACCACCATCACCCTGACGGCCACGCTGGCCTGACGTTCCGGGGGACGCCCCGCCGACCGAGGCCCCACCCCGCTCCGCGCTCCCGGCGCGCAACCGGTGTCATGGGGCGCGGGTTCGGCGCACGCGCCCCTGGCGCACATCATGTGATGTGTACCGGGGGCGTCTGCATGTACCGCCACGGTTGACCCCAAAGCGGGCGAATCACCCTGGCGGCGGTCACCGCGCGTTGCCGACGCGTCCTATGATCGGCCGCAGCGCCCTGTTCTTCACGCGGGTGTCCACGCGGTCTCCCCCACGCGGCAGTTCCCCGCCGGGCGTCCCGCGCCGGACCGACCCCGAGGACCGCGACAGAGTGCGGAGCCGGCCGCCGCAGTCCCGGGTGACCGGTCGGACCAGCATCAGGCGTCAGCAGCGGACGGGAGCATGCCGTGCCGGGCCAGAACGAGGGGGCCGACGCACACCACCCGGGGGTGGCCCTGGAGGACGGGCCCACCAACCGGGACGGAGCCCGGGACAGCACCCCCGAGGTGGCCCCGGACGCGGCACCCGAAATGCTCCTCTGCCCCACCTGCTCGGCGCCACTGACCAACGGCGCCCACCGGGCGGACGACGGGACCGACCGGATGCTCACCGCACTGCGGGCCAGCGAGTCCCGCTTCCGGGCCGCCTTCTGCGACGCCGTCATCGGCATGGCCCTGATCGACCCCGACGACCGGATCATCGAGGTCAACCCCGCCTTCGCGGCCCTGCTCGGCCGCGGCGTCGGCGAACTCGTCCGCACCCACCTGCACGAGATCCTCGACCCTGAGGGCATGCCGCACCGGCTCTTCCCCGCCCTCGTCCACGGCGGACGCGAACGGTTCCGGGTCGAGAAGCAGCTCAGGCACCGCGAAGGCCGCACGGTCTGGAGCAAGGTGACCGTCTCCCTCATCCGGGACAGCGCCGGGCACCCCCTCTACACCCTCGCCCTCGTCGAGGACATCACCGAACAGCGCCGGCTCGGCGACCGCCTCGAATACCAGGCCCTCCACGACCCGCTGACCCGGCTCCCCAACCGGACCTACTTCTTCGAACGCCTCGACGCCGCCTGCCTCACCGGCGACCCCCGCCCCGCGGACGGGCGCCGCGTCGGCGTCTGCTACCTCGACCTCGACGGCTTCGCCGCGATCAACGAGACCCTCGGCCACCACATCGGCGACCAGCTCCTGATCGCCGTCGCCACCCGGCTGCGCGGCGGCTTCCCCGGGCACAGCGCCCACCTGGTCGCCCGGATGGGCGGCGACGAGTTCGCCGTCCTCGTCACCGACAGCGCGGGCAGCGAACAGCTCACCGACCTGGCCGCCCGCATCCTCGAAGCCCTGGAACTCCCCTTCGACATCGCCGGCCACCGCCTGGTGATCACCGCCAGCGTCGGCGTCGTCGAACGCCCCGTGCACGGGACCACCCCGACCGACCTGGTCAAGGACGCCGACGCCACCCTCTACTGGTCCAAGGCCGACGGCCGCGCCCGCTGGACCCTCTACGACTCCGACCGCGGCGCCCACCAGCTCACCCGCCAGCTCCTCGCCACCGCACTGCGCCCGGCCCTCGAACGCGGCGAGTTCACCATCGAGTACCAGCCGCTGGTCGGCCTCGCCGACGGCGCGGTGCACGGCGCCGAGGCCCTGGTCCGCTGGCGCCACCCCCGCTACGGGACGCTCTCGCCCGACCGCTTCATCCCGCTCGCCGAGGAGTCCGGAGCGATCGTGCCGCTCGGCAAGTGGGTGCTGGAGGAGTCCTGCCGCCAGGCCCGGCAGTGGCTCACCGAGTTCCCCGACACCGAGACCTTCGTCAGCGTCAACCTGGCCGCCCGGCAGATCTGGGACTCCGACGTCGTCGCCGACGTCGCCCGCGCCCTCGAACGCACCGGCCTGCCCGCCCGGCTGCTCCAGCTGGAGATCACCGAGAGCGCCCTGCTCGGCCCCGGCGGCCGCCCGCTCCAGGCCCTGCAGGCGCTCGCCGACATGGGCGTCCGGATCGCCATCGACGACTTCGGCACCGGCTACTCGAACCTCGCCTACCTCTCCCGCCTGCCGGTGCACGTGCTCAAGCTCGACGGCACCTTCATCGAGGGCTTCCGCGACCCGGCCCCGGCCGGCCGGGCCGACCACCCGGCCCCCGACAGCCGCCGCAGCGACGCCGACGAGCAGATCGTCGGAGCGATGGTCCAGCTGGCCCACACCCTGGGCCTGACCGTCACCGCCGAGGGCATCGAGAACGCCGCCCAGGCCGAACGCCTCCGCCTCACCGGCTGCGACACCGCCCAGGGCTGGTACTTCGCCCGCCCTGGCGACGCCGAACGCGTCGCCGCCATACTGCGCCGGTCCCGGCCCGCCCCCCGGTAACGGGCCGGAGCGCGAGCGCCGTCCGGCGGACGGCGGCTGACTGCGGCTGGCGGCTGGCGGCTGGCGGCTGGCGGCTGGCGGCTGGCGGACTGAGCGTCCGCAGGGCCGAGTACCGGGGATCCCCGCGACCCCGGCCACGACGATGGCCGGGCCGGGGGCGCTGGGGCGGCCGGCGGTCAGGCGGATATCCGGCCGCAGGGGCTCGCCACCTCGCTCTCGGCCGCCCGGTTGCCGGGCGGCTCGGTTGCTCGGCGGCTCGACGGCGGCTCGGGACGAGCCCGCGACGGTATCTGGCGGCCTGCACGACCGGACGCCGGCAACTGCGGGGAGTCTCCGGCCCGGCGCCCATGACCTGGCAAGGTCCGTCAGGACACGGCCGGTCGCTCGCTCGACGCTTCGCGACGCGCCCGCTTCGGCGCCCAACGGTCGGCTCCGTCGCGATCGGCGTGCGAGGAGGTCCGGCCCTGAGGGCTCCAGCCCCGGCACCACCTCTGTGAGCAGGCCCGTTGCCCGCCAGTCCGGTCGCCACCGGAGTCCGCCACGGCCTGCCGGCCAGGGACCCGCCGACCCCGGCCACGACGATGGCCGGGGACAGGCGGTCTGCGTCGGGCGGTCTGCCTCAGGCCGTGGCCGTCAGGCCGTAGGCCTCGGCGATCCGGCCGTAGGAGCGGAGGCGGGCCTCGTGGCCGTGGATGTGGGAGGTGATCATCAGCTCGTCGACGCCCGTTCGCTTGCGCAGGGCTTCGAGGCCGTCGGCGACCTCGCCCGGGGCGCCCAGGACCACGTTGGCCAGCCAGTTGTCGATGAAGTCCGCCTCGACCGGGCTGTACGGGTAGGACTCGGCCTCCTCCGGCGTGGGGATCGGGCCGGGGGTGCCGCGGCGCAGCCGGAGCATGCCGAGCGCCGCGGAGCGCGCGAGGCGGCGGGCGGAGTCCTCGTCGTCGGCGGCCACCGCGCTCACGCCGATGAGGGCGTAGGGCTCGGTGAGGACGGCGGAGGGGCGGAAGGAGTCCCGGTAGAGGTCGAGTGCCGGGAGGGTGTTGGCGCTGCTGAAGTGGTGCGCGAAGGCGAAGGGCAGGCCGAGGCGGCCGGCGAGCTGGGCGCTGAAGCCCGAGGAGCCGAGGAGCCAGATCGGCGGTCGGGCGTCGCCGTTGGGGACGGCCGTGAGCCGGGCGTACGGGTGGCCGGCCGGGAAGTCGCCGTCGAGGAAGTGGGTCAGTTCGGCGAGTTGCTGGGGGAAGTCGTCGGCGCCCTCGGCGAGGCCGCGGCGCAGCGCCCGGGCGGTGGCCTGGTCGGTGCCGGGGGCGCGACCGAGGCCGAGGTCGATCCGGCCGGGGTGCAGGGCCTCCAGCAGGCCGAACTGTTCGGCGATGGCGAGCGGGGCGTGGTTGGGGAGCATGACGCCGCCGGAGCCGAGCCGGAGCGTGGTGGTGTGGGCGCCCAGGTGGGCGAGGAGGACGGCTGGGGTGGAGCTGGCGACGCCGGGCATGCCGTGGTGCTCGGCGACCCAGAAGCGGTGGTAGCCCCAGCGCTCGGCGTTCCGGGCGAGTGCGGTGGTGGCGGCGAGCGCCTCGGCGGGGGTGTGGCCGGCGCCGACGGTCGCGAGGTCGAGGATCGAGAGCGGGGCGGGTGCGGTGCCGCGGGCGGTGCCCCGGATCGCGGGGGCGGGCGGTTCGGTGCCGTGTGTCTGCTGGTCCTCGGTGGTCATGCCGCTCGCCTTTCCGGTCTCTTCTACTCCTGCCGATCGGGGGCAACCACCGTCCGGCGCCCGCTGTTCCCCGCCTCCGGGGTGTCCCGCGGCACATCTCCGGAGCCGCCGCTCGATCCGCGACCGGAGCCGCTGCCGACCGGACGTTCGGCTGACGCAGCGCCAGCGGGCGGACACGCGTGGCGACTTCACGCCAGAGCCGGAAGTCGCCAGCCGCAGGTCTCGCGATGGACCGCCGGAGTCCGGCAGGCTGGTGATCAGGAGCGGGGGCATCGATGGGAAGCCCCCCGTTCCCGTTGACAAGGTCGCCGGGCTGGACCAGTTCCGGACGATCCATGCGAGCCCCCGGAGTGGAAACCCCGCTCCGGGGGCTCGTTCCATTCCATGTGCGGCCCGCATCCGGCCGGGCGGGCGCAAATCCGGCAGGGGTTCCACGCCCGGCGGGAAGTGCGGCAGCATGGAATGTGGCGCGGGTCACTCCGGCGGCTGGTGCCGCCGACCGCGACGGCTTCGTTCCCCGGCTGTGATCCCGCGCATACCCGGGGTGCTTCATGGCATGAAAAGTCGAGGCGCTAGCGTTGACCCCAGCAGCCACCTGCTCCCCCGGGCGGCGTGGAGGGAGTACGGGCCTTGAACTTCGTGGCGGCGATCGGATCCTCGTGGATCTGCGCCCTGGCGCTCTGCGCCGTACTCGGCGACGCCCTCCTCCCCTTCATCCCCAGCGGCACGCTGGTGATCCTGGCCGTGCTCAAGACCGCGCAGATCGACGGCGCCCCGGTGCTGCTCGGCCTGGGCGTTGCGATTTCCTCGTTCCTCGGCGACCTCCTGCTGCTGCACCTCGCCCGACGCGGCGCGCCGCTGGTCCAGCGGCGGCTGGCGCGGCGCCCCAAGCTCGCGGCGAGCGTGTCCCGGGTGCAGCAGGCCCTGGTCGAACGGCCGCGCGGGGCCGCCGCCGCGATGGTGGTGGTCGCCCGGTTCGTGCCGGCGGGAAGGACCGTCCTCGACCTGGCCATCGGACACTCCCCCGACCACCCGCACCGCTTCCTGCACTGGTCGGCACTGGCGGCGCTGGTGTGGGCCGCCTACATCGTGACGCTGGGCTGGCTGAACAGCCACTGGTTCGACACCGCCTGGCTCAGCCTGGCCGTCTCCTGCACGGCGGCGACCGTGGTGAGCACCGCGATAGCACGAATAGTGCGCCGCAACCGGCGACTCTCGGCACTCTGACGGAGCCCGCCCCCGCGGCGGTACGGTACTGCCCGAGCGAGTAGTCGGCCGCGAAGCGTCACAGGACCGCAACAGAACCGGGATCCCTGCAGCCCAGCCGGGCGCCATGGGCGTGTTGACCCACGTCGGGCCCGGACGACCCCTTTGATCGCCGTCCGGTCCGCATGACATGCTAACGGCGGAATACTCATCAATTGCCCGATTTGACCGGTAAGGCCCAGAGCCGCCCGCACCACCGGCCGTCGGCACCAGGGGAGACCATGACCAGCATCTCGCGCAGGACCGTGCTCAGTGCCACCGCAGCGACCGCGGCCCTCGGGGCGGTCGCGGCCTGTTCCAGCAACGGCTCCGGCTCGGGACCGGCCTCCTCCTCCGCCCCCTCGGGCACCCCCGCCCCCGCCCCGACCGGCACCACCGATCCGACCCAGGCCGTGGTGCCCAAGGGCACGCCGATCGGTGACGGCTCCAACGCGGACACCGGGCCCCAGCCGAACCAGCCCAAGCCCGAGAAGCTCAAGCCCGGCGAGCGTCCGCCGCAGTTCGTCGTCTTCTCCTGGGACGGCGCGGGCGGCACCGACGACGGCCAGTTCCCCCGGTTCCTCAAGCTGGCCGAGCAGTACAAGGCCACGATGACCTTCTTCCTCTCCGGCATATACGCCCTGCCGAAGGGCAAGTCCAGCCTCTACCACCCGCCGAAGCACGCGGTCGGGGCCTCCGACATCCCGTACCTGTCGGACGGCGCGGTCAAGAGCACGCTCAAGCTCGTCAGCCAGGCCTGGCTGGCCGGGCACGAGATCGGCACCCACTTCAACGGGCACTTCTGCTCCAGCCGCCCGGACAAGAACGGGGTCAACATGTGGACCCCGGACGACTGGCAGAGCGAGATCGACCAGGCGATCGGGTTCGTCACCCAGTGGCGGACCAACACCGGCTTCACCGACGTCGACCCGCTGCCCTTCGACTACAAGAAGGAGCTCATCGGCGGCCGGACCCCGTGCCTGGAGGGGCAGAAGGCGCTGCTGCCGACGGCGGCGAAGATGGGCTGGAAGTACGACGCGAGTTCGGCGGGCGGCCTCCAGATATGGCCGCAGAAGGTCCAGGACGGCAAGGTCTGGGACTTCCCGCTGCAGTCCATCCCCTTCCCGGGGCACACCTTCCAGGTCCTGTCGATGGACTACAACATCCTGGCCAACCAGTCCAGCGGCAGCACCAAGGGCGACCCGTCCAAGTACGGCGACTGGCGCAACCAGGCCCGGGACTCCTACCTGGCCGGCTTCGACCGCGCCTACAACAGCAACCGTGCGCCGTTCTTCATCGGCAACCACTTCGAGCAGTGGAACGGCGGCATCTACATGGACGCCGTCGAGGACGCGCTCAAGGCCATCGCCGGCAAGCCCGAGGTGCGGATGGTCTCCTTCAAGCAGCTCGTCGAGTGGCTGGAGGTGCAGGACCAGTCCACCCTGCGCAAGCTGCGCACACTCAACGTCGGCCAGGCGCCCACCGGCGGTTGGGAGACCTTCCTGGGCGCGGCCGGCTGACGGCCGCACCCGGCGAGCGGCAGGCGGCAGGCGGGGACGGGGGCGGGGACGGGTTCGGCGGACGCTAGGCGTGCCCGCCGGACAGGCGGCTCGCGATGGCCCCGACGCCGTCCGCCGACCAGAGAATCGAGTAGTGGTTGGTGTTCGGCACGGGCGAGGCCGGCACCCGTGCCCGGTCGAGCCCGGACCGCGCGATCCGCTCGGCGTCGTAGAGGCCCTGCGCTTCGTCGAGCAGGCCGCGTTCCGCCCACAGCAGTTCGGCCGGGCAGGGCAACCGGTGCACGGCTGCGGCCGCTTCGGTGTCCAGCAGCACCTGGGCGCCGTCGGTCTGCACGGCCTCCAGCACACAGGAGGAGCGCAGCTCGGGCTCGCGGCCGACCAGGTCCCGCTGGGCGTAGGCGTCGATCCCGTCCGACCAGGCGGAGCCGACGGCCGGATGCCGCTGCCAGAAGGCCCGGTAGGCGTTCCGGTCCGGGAAGGTCATCGAGAGGCGCGCCAGTGCTGGGCCGAGCACGGCGGCGAGGGCGTCCTCCTCGCGGACGCCGTCGGGCAGCGGGAAGGTCAGCGCTCCGTCCACGAGCAGCACCCGGCCGACGAGTCGGGGGTGCCGCACCGCCGCCAGGGCGGTCACCCACGCCCCCATGGAATGCCCGACGACGGTGGCCGGCCCGAGTCCGAGCGCGTTGATCAGTGCGGCCACGTCGTCTGCGTGGCGGGCCAGGCCGTACGGCCCGGCGAGCGCGCGGCTGCCGCCGCGGCCCCGCAGGTCGGGGGCGAGCAGAGTGACCTTCCCGGCCAGTCGGCGGGCGACCTCGTACCACGCGAGGCCGTTGGCGGTGATGCCGTGCACCGCCACGACGGTGGGCGCCCGCGGGTCCGCGGCGGGCCAGCGCAGGACGGACAGCGCACCGCCGGGCACCGGGACGGCCAACTCCTCGGGGTGCAGGGACGACTGGCTCACGTGGGACCACCTCCGGTGGGACGGGCAGGACGGACGCCACCCGGCGGGCGCGTCGCGCGGGCGGATCGGGCGGCGCGGATACGGGCGGGCAGCCTGGCCAGACCCCCGGGCAGCAGGTAGACCACGGCGACGAACAACGCACCGAGCAGGAACAGCGGTTGGGAGAGCGGGGCGCGCAGGACCGCGGGGAGGTCCGCGACCGTCCCCGAGTTGGCGAGGTCGCCGAGCCGGTGACCGGCCCAGGTGTAGAGCACGCCGCCGAGCAGCGGACCCCAGCGGGTGCCGGATCCGCCGAGGACCACCATGACCAGCAGCGCGAGGGTGGCGTCCGAGGTGGCGGCCTGCGGAGTGGCACCGCCGGTCAGCAGAAGGTAGACGACCCCGCCCGCTCCGGCGAGTCCGCCGGCCAGCACGAAGGCGACCAACTTGTAGCCGTAGGGCCGCAGTCCGAGCACCTCGACCCGGCGCTCGTTCTCCCTGATGCCCTCCCAGACCCTGCCGGTCGGCGAGTTGACGGCACGGTGGACGACGCCGAGGGTCAGCGCCAGGTAGGCGACGGCGATCCAGTACAGGTTGGCGGTGTTCTCGATCCCGAGCAGGCCGGCGGGCAGGTGGTCGGCCGGCGCGGACCGGCCCTCCTCGCCACCCGTGATGCCACCGGGGTTGCGCTGGACGAGGATCGAGCCGGCCTGGGCGAAGGCGAGGGTGACCGTGGAGAACCCGATGCCGGAGACGCGGAGGCTGACCGAGCCGAGGAGCAGGGCCAGCGCGACGGTGCAGGCCACACCGAACACCGCGGCGGCGGCGAACGGCAGGTCCAGCTCCAGCATCCCGAGGTCGGTGGCGTACAGGCCGGTGGCGAAGTAGAGGGCGTGACCGAAGGAGAGCAGTCCGGTCCGGCCGAGCAGGAGGTCGTACCCGGTGGCGAGCGCCCCGTAGAGCAGGCACAGGGCGATGAGTTGGAGACTTCCCGGGCTGCCGAGCGGGCCGTCGAGCAGTCCCGGGACGGGAAGCGCACTGTATGGGGCGACAAGGAGCGAGATCAGCAGAGCGATCGGCCACCAGCGTAGCGCTCTGTGCACCGGTGTCGAGCGATTAGTGACTGAATCACCTGTTCGAGGGATACCGCGCGGCTCGTTCCTGTGATCGGATGTGGTCACGGCAGGGCCGGTGTCAGTCCCCCCTGCCACAGTGTCGGTGTCGGCGGAGCTGGTGTCAGTCCCCTCTGCTGACATGGTGGTCCCGGCAGGGCTGGTGTCAGTCCCCCCTGCCAGGGTGGCGGCGGTTCGATCGGCCGTCATGCCACCGGTGCTCGTGATCGGTGTTTCGGCGCTCACGCGAGCCTCCCGGTGAGTCCACGGGGTCGGACGAGAAGCAGGACGGCGAGCAGGACGACGACGGAGAGGTCGCCGAGCCCCGCCCCGGTGTAGTAGTTGGCGAACTGCTGGACGAGACCGACGCCGGCCGAGGCGACGGCGGCGCCGGTGACCGAGCCCAGGCCGCCCATCACGACGACGACGAACGCGAAGACGAGCAGGCCGGTCCCCTGGCCGGGGGTGACCGAACCGAAGTAGAGGCCGCCGAGGGCCCCGCCGAGCGCGGCGGCGGCCCCGCCGATGGCGAAGACGAGGGTGAAGGCCCGACGGACGTCGATGCCGAGCGCCGTGACCATCGCCCGGTCCTCGACGCCGGCCCGGACGATCAGCCCGTAGCGGGTGCGGGCGAGGAACAACCGAAGAGTGAGCAACAGCACCGCGGCGGCGGCCACGAGCACGAAGCGGTTGACCGGGACGGTCGCGCCGAGCACGTGCCAGGTGCCGGCGAGGGCGGCGGGCTGGGGGAAGGGGCGGGCGTCCGCGCCCCACACCCCCATCAGCAGGGCGGGAACGGCGAGCCCGACCCCGACGGTGGCGAGGATCTGGTCGCGCGGCCGGCTGTAGAGCGGCCGGATCAGGGAGAGCTCCAGCAGGACGGCGGTGGCCGTCCCGACGAGGGTGCCGAAGGGCACGGCGAGCCAGAAGGAGAGACCGGCCTCGGTGCCGGCCCACCAGGTGGCATAGGCGCCGATCGAGAGCAGGGCGCCGTGCGCGAAGTTGAGCACGTCCATCAAACCGAAGATCAGCGACAGACCGGAGGCGATCAGGAAGTACAGCGCACCGAGACCGAGTCCAGTGCAGGAGAGGAGAACGATGGTGTCCATCAGGGCTTCACCTCCGTGGTGACGGCGGAGACGCTCGGAGCTCCCGAGGGCGGGGCCGCCGCCGGCGCGGCAGCCGCGGGCATGGCCGCCGAGGCCGTGGCCGCCGCGACCGGCCGGCGGGTGCCGACCCCGAGCAGGCGACGGGCGGCCTCCTCGTCGGCCAACAGCGCGACGGTGTCGCCCTGGTGGGCGGTACGGCCGTCGGCCAGGACGACGCAGGTACCGGCGAGCCGGCGCACGAGGGCGAGGTTCTGCTCGACCAGGAGGACGGGCACGGCCTCGGCCGCGCGGGCCAGCACGTCGGCCACCTCGGCGACGACCTTCGGGGCCAGGCCCTTGGTCGGCTCGTCGGCGATGATCAGCCGGTTGCGGTTGAGCAGCGTCCGGGCGATCGCCACCATCTGCTGCTGGCCGCCGGAGAGGGTGCCCGCCAACTGTGCGGCCCGCTTCCTCAGTTCAGGGAAGAGCTCGTGGACGAGGGCGTAGTCCGGTTCGCCGCCGGGAGCGCCGCGCTCGGCGAGACGGAGGTTCTCGGCGATCGTCAGGCCGGCGAAGATCCCCCGGTCCTCGGGGGCGTAGCCGATGCCGTGGCGAACCACCAGATGAGTCGGAAGAGAGGAGATCTCCGTATCGGCGAAGAGGATGCTGCCCGTTCGGGGCACCAGGCCCATGACGGCCCTGACGGTGGTGGTCTTGCCCGCGCCGTTGCGGCCGAGGAGCGCGGTGACCCCGGCCGGGGCGACGTCCAGGTCGACGCCGTGCAGGATGTGCAGCCCGTTGACGACCACGCGCAGATCGCGAACGGAGAGGAGAGGAGGAAGGTCGGTCACAACGCCTCGCCCAGGTAGGCCTGTTGGACGGTGGGATCGGCCATCACGGCCTCCGGGGTGCCCAGGGCGAGCAGAGTGCCGTGGTGCATCACCGCGAGGCGGTCGGCGAGGCCGAGCAGGACGTCCATGTGGTGCTCGACCATCAGGACGGTCCGGCCGAGGTCCCGGTGCACCGAGCGGATCAGCGCGGTGAGGGCGGGCACCTCCTCGGCGCTCACCCCGGCCATCGGCTCGTCCAGCAGGATGAGCCGGGGGTCGGAGACCAGCAGGACGGCCAGTTCGAGCTTGCGCTTCTCGCCGTGGGAGAGCGCGCTCGCCACGGTGTCGGCCCGGTGGGCGAGTTCGGTGCGGCGGAGGGTCTCGGCGACCTGGTCGGCGAAGCGGTCGGCGCGGCGCCAGAGCCGGTACGAGGCGCCCGGCCCGGCGGACGCCTGGGCGGCGAGACGGACGTGGTCGGCGACGGTCGTGCCCGGCCAGAGGGAGGAGGTCTGGAAGGTCCGGCCGAGTCCGCGACGGGCGCGGGCGTGGACGGGCTCGGCGGTGATGTCGGCGCCGTCGAGGCGAAGGCGGCCGCGGGTCGCCGGGTAGATGCCGGAGATCAGGTTGAACAGGGAGGTCTTGCCGGCCCCGTTGGGGCCGATGAAGGCGATGAACTCGCCTTCGGCCACGGAGAAGGAGACGTCCTCGACGATCGGGACGCCGCGGACGGACCAGCCGAGTCCGTCCAGACTCAGAACGGAGGTGGTCACGGGCGGGGAGGTAGTGGGCAGAGTCGGAGCGGGCATCGGATCAGCCCGCCATCGGGGCGACCGGGGGCACGACCTCGTCCGCGGTGAGGGCCTTCGCCACGGAGGGCCTGGCATCGGCGCCGGTGCCGGTCAGCCGGACCTGGAACATCGGCTGGAGCAGGGCGTGGTCCTCGGCGCGGACGGTGGTCCGGCCCTTGACCCCGTCGAAGCTCCAGCCCTCCAGGGCCTTCACCAGGGCCGAAGTGTCCTCGGCGGAGCCGTGGGCGGCCTCGACGGCGTGCACGATCATCTGCGCGGCGGTGAAGCCGTCGGGAGTGAAGATGTCGGTCTTTCCGCCGGCGGCGGTCACGGCGTCCGTCATGACCTTCTCCACCGGGGTTCCGGCGGCGCCGGCGAAGTAGTGGTTCAGGAAGGAGATCCGTTCGCCGGCCGGACCGAACAGCGGGTAGGAGGCCGCCAGGTCGAGGCCGGTGACGACCTTGGTGCCGGAGAACACGTCCTGCTGGCTGAGCGCCGTCCACAGGGCCGACGCGGTGTCGCCGGCCCAGGCAACGAAGAGCAGATCGGGCCTGGCGTTCCTGGCCTGGGTGGCGAAGGGGGTGAGGTCGGTGGTGCTCGGCGGGGCGAGCACCTGCTCGACCGTCGCGCCCTGGGCGCCCAGTACGTCGTTGACGGCGGCCACGTTGGCCTGGCCGAAGGCGTTGTCCTGGGCGAGCACCGTCACCTTCCTGCCCTTGGCATCGCCGATGAACGAGGCGGCGGTGCGGATGTCCTGGTAGGACTGGCGGCCGGAGCGGAAGGTGTACCGGTTCAGGCCGGTGATCTTGTCGGCGGCGGCCGGGCCGCTGATGAAGAGCACCTTGTTCTGGGCGGCGATCGGGCCGACCTGGAGGGCGACGCCCGAGGCGGTGGAGCCCGCGAGGATCTTGTGCCCCTTGCCGATCAGGTCCTTGGCGGCGGACACCGCCTTGGCCGGGTCGCCCGCGTCGTCCTGCTCCTCGACCTCGATCCGGTGTCCGTCGACCGCGCCGGTGCCCTTGGTCGCGTAGTCCAGCCCCGCCTTGAAGCCCTCCACGTACTGCTTTCCGTAGGCGGCCAGCGGGCCGGTCCTGGAGTACACCAGGCCGACCTTGACCGGGCTCTTCACACCGCCGCCGTCCGCCGCGCCCGTCCCGGCGGTGCCAGCCTTGGCGCAGCCCGCGGCGAGCAGGACGCAGGCCGCGAGCGCGGCGAGCCGCCGCCCCGGTCCGCCGGTCGGGGCCCGACGGGCCGCGGTCCTGGTGGGGGCTGTCGAGCTGCGCATGGTGACCGACTCCTGGGGGTGCGGCGGGTGGATGCCGGAACCGTAGGTGTGCGGTGAGACCGGCGACATGTGCCCGGACGACGCATCAGCCGGTCGTGATGTGGCTGCGACCGCCATACCGCCGAGCCCCGGAGGCGGCGCGGGTGCCACGCACTTGCCACGGTGTGCCCTCCCGACACGGATCCGCAGCCGGCCATGGCGGCAGCAGCCATGGCCGCGACGGCGCGGGGCCGGACACCGTGGAAGGACCGGCGCTCCCTGCTCGCGACTCGTCCGCCCACAACTCCCCTCACGAGGTGCTCCTTTGGACAAGGTCATGGACTCCCCCGCCGACGCGGTCCGGGACATCCCCGACGGCGCCGTGCTGGCCGTCGGCGGCTTCGGCCTCTGCGGCATCCCCAGCACGCTGATCGGCGCCCTGGTGCACGCCGGGGCCACCGGGCTGCGCGTGGTCTCCAACAACTGCGGGGTGGACGACTGGGGGCTGGGCCTGCTGCTGCGGGCGGGCCGGATCGCCCGGATGACGTCCTCCTACGTCGGCGAGAACAAGGAGTTCGCCCGGCAGTACCTCTCGGGCGAACTGGAAGTGGAGCTGACGCCGCAGGGCACGCTGGCCGAGCGGCTGCGGGCCGGTGGGGCGGGCATCCCGGCGTTCTACACCCCGGCGGGCGTCGGCACCCAGGTCGAGGAGGGCGGGCTCCCCTGGCGGTACGCGGCGGACGGAACGGTCGCGCTCGCCTCGCCGGCCAAGGAGGTCCGGGATTTCGGCGGCCGGCGCCACCTCCTGGAGGAGGCGATCACGGCCGACTTCGCGCTCGTCCGGGCCGAGACGGCGGACCGGCACGGCAACTGCGTCTTCCACGCGGCCGCCCGCAACTTCAACCCGCTCTGCGCGGCGGCGGCCCGGACCACCGTGGTCGAGGCCGACCGGATCGTCGAACCGGGAGCGCTGGATCCGGACGCCGTGCACCTCCCCGGCGTGTACGTCGACCGGGTCGTGGCCGCGGACCCCACCGACCGGCGGATCGAGCGCCGCACGGTCCGCGCAACGCCTGCGACGCCCGGCACCCCCACCGCCCCGACCTCCACCGCCACACGAGAGCAGGCCTGAGCCGATGACCGCCGCGACACCGCTCGACCCCCGCAAGGCACTCGACCCCCGCAAGGCACTCGACCCCCGCAAGGCACTCGACCCCCGGAATGCATCCGACCCCCGCAATGCACCCGACCCCCGGAACGCCCTCGCCGCGCGCGCCGCGAGGGAGTTGCGCGACGGGGAGTACGTGAACCTGGGCATCGGCCTGCCCACCCTGATCCCCGACCATCTCCCGCCGGGCGTGGAGGTGGTGCTGCACTCGGAGAACGGCGTCCTGGGCGTGGGCCCGTACCCGGCCGACGGCGCCGAGCACGCCGACCTGATCAACGCGGGCAAGGAGACCGTGACCGTCGCGGCGGGCGCCTCGTACTTCGATTCGGCCGTCTCCTTCGGCATGGTCCGGGCCGGCCGGATCGACGTCTCGGTGCTCGGCGCGATGCAGGTGTCGGCGGCCGGCGACCTCGCCAACTGGATGATCCCCGGGAAGACGGTCAAGGGCATGGGCGGCGCGATGGACCTCGTGCACGGCGCCCGGCGGCTGATCGTCGTCATGGAGCACACGGCCAGGGACGGCTCGCCGAAAATCGTCGAGGAGCTCACGCTCCCCGCCACCGGGCGGCGGGTCGTGGACCGGATCGTCACCGACCTGGCGGTCGTGGACGTGACGCCGGCCGGGCTGCTCCTCGTGGAGACGGCACCCGGCAGAACCCTCGAAGAGGTGCGCGCAGCGACCGGAGCCCCATTGCTGACGTAGCGTCAAGTTACTTGTCGAGAAACGGAGATGGCGAAGAGAGGGCCTCAGCGCGAAGTCCGCTCTTCGCCCGCTCATTCGACGGGAGCGGGCCCCGATGCGCCGGACGCGTCCAATCCGCGCCAATATCACTTCGGCACTCCGGTTTGGCTTGGAACCGTAGTATCTTCACGCTTGCGCACTGATCATCTCTCAGATCGGTTGCGATCACCGCGACCCTCCGGGAGAGTTGAGCACGCCAAGGATCCCGCACACCCGGAGGGGAAACCGGGAAGTGCTCCGGGGTCCCGCATTCGAAGCCGGTCGCGCAGTTACACGCCATGTAGTCACACAATAGAATTGATTGCTCACGGTTTATGTGACGAATAGCCCGGAAACTGCCTGACCCACCGCAGTTCACCGGGCAGTGTTCTGCCCCGGGCGGCTCCGAAGCGGCGGCGCAGCCAGTCGACGCACGACTCCGGGGGGAGCAACCATGACCTTGCCGTTCTCGCGGCGGAAAGACGCCGAGACGGCCGACGGCGGCGGCAGTACACGGATCGACGACGCCTTGGCCGACGTACCGGCCCCCGAAGCCCCGTACGACTACGCCCACTTCAGCCGACTCGCCGGACCGGCCCTCGACCCCGGCGACGGGGTCTACCGGACCGACGCCTGGACCGACGCCTGGGCCGACAACTGGACCGACACCCGAATACACCCCGACGACGGCGCCCGCACCGACACCGGCACCGACACCGGTACCGGCACCGACGCGGAAACGGACGCCGAGCCCGGCACCGGATCCGCGCCCTACCGCGTCCAGTACCGCAGCCTGCTGCGCCGCGAGCCGCACCGGATCCGTGCCGCCCTGCTGCTGGTGGCCGCCCCGCTCGTGGAAGCGGTGCTGCTGGTCTGGCTGTTACTGCCCGAACACTGGCCCGAGCGCCCCGGCGAGACGGACGCGTGGCTGCTCACCGCCGACAAGGTGATGATCGGGATCATCGCCGTCGTCGAGGTGTTCCGGCTGGTCAACGTGGTCTCCAACGCCCACGCCACCCTCGTCGCCCGCGATCCCGTCCCGGTCACGCCCGAGCGCGGCACCAGGGTCGCCTTCCTCACCACCTGTGTACCGGGCAAAGAGCCCGCGGAGATGGTCCGGGCCACGCTCACCGCTGCGCTCGCCGTGCGGCACGAAGGCCCCTACGACGTCTGGCTGTTGGACGAGGGAAACGATCCTGCGATGCGCGCGCTCTGCGCCGAGCTGGGCGTCCGCCACTTCAGCCGCTTCGGCCGGCCGCACTGGAACCGGCCCGAGGGCAGGTTCCGCGCCAAGACCAAGCACGGCAACTACAACGCCTGGCTCCAGGCGCACGGCGACGACTACGACTTCTGGGTGTCGGTCGACACCGACCACGTCCCGCTGCCGGACTTCTGCGAGCGCATGCTCGGCTACTTCCGCGACCCCGACGTGGCATTCGTCGTCGGCCCTCAGGTGTACGGGAACTACCGCAGCTCGGGCTCGGCGGTCACCAAATTCTCCGAGAGCCAGCAGTACCTCTTCCACGCGCTGATTCAGCGCGCCGGAAACCGCTACGGGGCGCCGATGTTCGTCGGCACGAACAACGCCGTGCGAATCGGCGCGCTCCAGTCGATCGGCGGGTTGTACGACTCCATCACGGAGGACATGGCGACCGGTCTGGAGTTCCACCGGAGCCGCAACCCCCGGACCGGTGCCCGCTGGAAGTCCGTCTACACCCCGGACGTCCTGGCGGTCGGCGAGGGCCCGTCCTCCTGGACCGACTTCTTCTCCCAGCAACTGCGCTGGAGCCGCGGCACGTACGAGACCCTGCTCACCCAGTACTGGCGGGTGATGTGGAAGCTCTCCCCCGGACGGCTGCTCAACTACTCGCTGATGGTCTGCTTCTACCCGATGGCGGCGCTGACCTGGCTCCTCGGGGCGGTCTCCAGCGTGCTCTACCTCGTCTTCGGGGCGTCCGGCGTCCACGTCTCCTCGGAGATCTGGATGATGCTCTACAGCGACGCCGCCGCGCTCCAGCTCCTGCTCTACACCTGGAACCGCAAGCACAACGTGAGCCCGCACGAGCCGGCCGGCTCCTCCGGGGTCGCGGGCATGGTGATGTCGGCGCTCTCCGGGCCGGTCTACGCGGCCGCCCTGGTGCAGGCCGCGCTGCGGCTGCGCAGCCGCTTCGTCGTCACACCGAAGGGCGGCTCGGCCAGCCCCGACCGGCTCTCCACGTTCCGGCTGCACCTGTTCTGGACGGTCGTGTTCGGGGCCGCGATCGTCGCGTCCTTCTTCACCGGCCACGACCACGCGGCCATGCGCACCTGGGCGTTCATCGCCCTCGTCCTGACACTGCTGCCCCTGCTGGTGACCACCGCGGACACCGTCCGGCGCCGGCGGGCCAGGCCCACGGCCACGCTCACCGTGACCGGGGGCGGCCCCTCGGCCACCGCCGTCCGGGTGGACCAGCCCACCGTCCAGCTGCGCCGGCCGGTCCTCCTCGACCCCGCCGCACTCGACTCCGCCGCACTCGACCGGGAGTCGCGGGACCACTCGGGCCTCGACCAGCCCACGCTGGAACTCCGGAGGCCGCCGCAGCCCCGGCAGGCCGAGCCCTCCTCCACCCGCTGAGCGAATGCCCGCCGAGCGGCTGCCCGTCGGGCGTTCACCGCGATCACCCACCGAACAGCCACCCGCCGAAGAGCCACTCGCCGAACAGCCACCCACCGAACAGCCGCTTGCCGAACAGCCACCCGTCGAACCGGCCCACGAGGGGACCGATCACCGTGAAGATCCACAACGCCGGACGGACCAGGCGCTTCGCCCTCGGCAGCACGGTCGCCCTGACCGTGGCCGGGATGAACGCGCCCGCCGTCCTCGGCTTCGCCTCCGACCAGTACCACCAGTACGTGATCAACCGCCCGGAGTACAAGGCGGAGTACGGCCACTGGCAGACCCTCACGCTGCCCGCCGAGTTCCGGGTCAACGCCGTCCACGCCACGCTCCTGCGCACCGGCAAGGTCCTGATCGTGGCCGGCTCCGGCAACGACGAGAAGGCCTTCGGCGCGGGCACGTTCAAGAGCCTCCTCTGGGACCCGGCGAAGAACACCTACAAGCTCGTCCCGACCCCGGACGACATGTTCTGCGGCGGCCACACCTCGCTGCCCGACGGCCGGGTGCTGGTCGCCGGCGGCACCCAGCGGTACGAGAAGCTGGACGGCGCCGTGAAGAAGGCCGCGGGCACCATGCGCGTGCGCAACGAGAGCCCCGAACGCGCCCGGACGTTCCCCAAGGGCACCGTCTTCGTCGCCCCGAACGGCCGCGAGTACGCCTCCACCGCCGACGTGACCGTCCCGGCCGCGGTGAAGACCGGCTCGGGCACCAAAACCGTCGTGACGGCCAGCGAGCAGCACGTGTTCGTCGAGGCCGTCGGGGAGGGCAAGGACTACCTCACCGACGCCCGTGCGCAGTACCGGATCAAGGGCCTGAGCGGCGTGGACGCCCACAACCTGTACGGCATGAACGACAAGATGACTTTGGAGAAGCAGGAATACCAGGGCATCCGCGCGGCGTTCGAGTTCAACCCGGACACCGAACTGTACGAGCAGGTCACCGACATGACCCACGCCCGGTGGTACCCGACGCTCACCGGGCTCGGCGACGGCCGGGTGGTCACGGTGTCCGGCCTCGACGACACCGGACAGATCCTCAACGGCAACGACAACGAGGTCTACGACCCCAGGTCCAAGACCTGGGCCAAGGCCCCCGACCGCTACTTCCCCACCTACCCGTCGCTCTTCCTGACCACCTCCGGCAAGCTCTTCTACTCCGGTTCCAACGCCGGCTACGGCCCCGCCGACAAGGGCCGCGAGCCGGGCCTGTGGGACCTGACGAACAACGGCTTCCAGCCCGTCCCGGGCCTGCGCGACCCCGGCCTCACCGAGACCTCGTCCTCGGTGCTGCTGCCGCCCGCGCAGGCGCAGAAGGTGATGGTGCTCGGCGGCGGGGGCGTCGGCGAGTCGCCGCTGTCCAGCGCCCGCACGGACATCGCCGACCTCTCCGCGCCGAAGCCCGCCTTCACCCCCGGTCCCGACCTGCCCGCCGGCGGCACCCGGTACCTCAACAGCGTGATCCTGCCGGACGACACCGTCTTCACCACCGGCGGCTCCAGCGGCTACCGCGGCAAGAGCGGCAGCGACCTGCTCAAGGCGCAGGTCTACCACCCCGGCACCAACACCTTCACCAAGGCCGCCGAACCGACCGTCGGCCGCGACTACCACTCCGAGGCGCTGCTGCTCCCCGACGGCCGGGTCGCCGTCCTCGGCTCCAACCCGCTCTTCGCCGACGACGCCAACACCACGCCCGGCGGCTTCGAGCAGCGGATCGAGATCTACACCCCGCCGTACCTGTACCACGGCGACCGCCCGCAGGTCACCGCCGCGCCCGAGGGGGCCAGGCTCGGCAGCACCGTCACCGTCGGCGCGGCGCGCCCGGACGCCGTCACCACGGCCAAGCTGATCCGGCCGAGTTCGGTCACCCACGTGACGGACGTCGAACAGCGGTCGGTGGCCCTGGACATCACCGGCCGCACGGCGGACGGCGTCTCGCTCACGCTGCCGGGCAACCCCAACCTGCTGCCGCCCGGCTGGTACATGCTGTTCCTGACGGACTCCGCCGGTACCCCGTCCGTCGCGCGCTGGATCCAGGTGACGGGCTGACCCTCCTGGACCGCTGGGAGGCGGCCCGCGGACAGCTCAACGGCCCGCGGACGGCTCAACGCCCGCGGACCGGTCAGCGGGCCGCCCTCGCCAGCCCCAGCGCGTACGGCAGCCAGAACTCGCCCGCCCGGGGCTCGCCCCGGCCGCACTCGCCGTCGGACTCCCCCGGGTTCTTGATCCACAGGTAGGCGTCCACCCCGGGCCGGCCGGTGTCGGTCGTCGGCGGCTCGCCGAGCGCGCGGCCCGGCGGGTTGCACCAGGAGTCGCCGCCCAGCGGGCCGTTGCCGTTGCGGCTGGTGTCGACGACGAAGTGCTTCCCGCCCAGCGCGGCCGATAGCTGTCCGCCGTACGACGCGTCGGCGTCGGTGCCGTAGAAGTTGGAGACGTTCACCGCGAAGCCGTCCGCGACGGCGATCCCGGACTTGCGCAGCGCGTCCGCCATCGCCGAAGGGTCCTGCGACCAGCCGGGGTTGCCCGCGTCCAGGTACACCCGCACCTGCGGACGCTTCTTCAGCTCCTGGACGGCGAAGGCCAGCAGTCCATACCGTTCGGCGGCGAGGTCGCCCTTCACACCGCAGGCGTCCAGGGTGTGGGCGACGGCGTCCGGCTCCACGATCACCCAGGCCTTGCGGTCGCCCAGCGCCTCCGCGACACCGGTGATCCAGGCCCGGTACGACGCGGCGTCGGCGGCACCGCCGGCCGAGTACTGGCCGCAGTCGCGGTGCGGGATGTCGTAGGCGACGAAGACCGGCGTCCGGTCGACCGCGGCCGCGCGGCGGCTCACCTGCTCCGCGATGCTCGGGGCGTTCTGCTCGCCGAGCCACTGCGAGGACGGCTGGGCCGCGATCCGCAGCAGGTCGGCCGCCTCCGCCGTCCGGCCCTGGCCGCGCAGGGCGGCCGACTGGCGGGCGGCGGAGGTCTGGTCGGAGACGTAGAAGGTCTGGTTGGGCAGTTGGGCGAGGCCCCCGTCCGCCTGTGGGGATGGTGGCGCGGGCGTCTGCACGGCGGAGTTCGGTGGCGCCCCGGAGGACGTCGGACCACCCCCCGGTCCCGATCCGCCACAGCCCGCCGTAGCCGCCAACAGTCCCGTCAGGGCCGCCCCCACGGCCCACCGGACACCCGATATCCGCCCAACCCGGCGCACGTGCCGCCCCTCCCCGGACCGGGTCCGGCGACCCGGTCGGGCACCAGCTAAGCACACCGGCCGCAGCCCGGCGGCCACCCGCGGTGAACGGCGGATGGCCACGAACGGACGGGGTGTCGGGCCCGTCCGTCCGGCCGGCCGATCGTCCGTCCGACCTGCAGACTGACCGACCAACCGGCCGGCCGGCCGGTGCGCCGCGGGTCAGTCCTTCTTGAGGTTCGGGATCCGCCAGTCGATGGCGTCGGCGCCGAACCCGTCCAGCGCGGCGTTGATCTGCGAGAACGGGCGGCTGCCGAAAAACAGCTTGGCGGACAGCGGGGACGGGTGCGCGCCCTGCACCACCACGTGCTTGGTGGTGTCGATCAGCGGCAGCTTCTTCTTCGCGTAGTTGCCCCACAGCACGAAGACCACCGGCTCCTCGCGCTCGCTCACCGCCTTGATCACGGCGTCGGTGAACTTCTCCCAGCCCTTCGCCTTGTGCGAGTTGGCCTCGTGCGCGCGGACGGTGAGCACCGCGTTGAGCAGCAGCACGCCCTGCTCGGCCCAGTGCATCAGGTAGCCGTTGTCCGGAGCGGGGATGCCGAGGTCGGCGTCCATCTCCTTGAAGATGTTGCGCAGCGACGGCGGCGTCCTGGTGCCCGGCAGCACCGAGAAGCTCATGCCGTGGGCCTGGCCGTCGTCGTGGTACGGGTCCTGGCCGAGCACGAGCACCCGGACCTTCTCGTACGGCGTGGCCTCCAGCGCGGCGAACTCCTGGCCGCTCGGCGGGAACACCTGGTGCTCCGCCCGCTGGGCCGCCACGAAGGCCGCCAGCTCGGCGAAGTACGGCTTCTCCGTCTCGGCGCCCAGCACCTCGCGCCAGGACCCGGGCAGCTCCAGCCCACCGCCCGCGCCGGCCTCGACCGTGCTCGCCTCGACCGTGTCCGTCACGACATCTACCTCCCACACAGCGGCTGTTCGGCCGCACGCCCTCTTGCACCCCGAACGCTACACAGGCCCACCGACAGCTCGCTCCGCAGGAGCGGGGGCGGGGAGTGTGGAAGGGGTGGAGATGACGGCGAGAACGGCGACACATCACTCCGCGGCAGCGGGGGCGGACGGCGAGGAGGGGGTGGGGATGGCAGCCGGCGAGGCTTCCGGTGCCTCCCCTGTCTCCCCTGTCTCCCCTGGCTCCCCTGTGGCGACCCGCGCCACGATGAGGTGTTCCACCACGTTGAGCGCCACCAGCAGCACCGCCAGAGCCACGAGTACCGCCAGCGCCGGCAGGTTGATCATCGCGGGCAGCAGGCCCAGCACCAGCAGCGCCGCGGTGATGCGCGTGGTCGCCACCTTGCGGAACATCATCCACCGGGTGTAGCCGAAGGTCAGCAGGTACAGCCCGCAGCCGCCGTACAGCAGCGCCACCGCACCGGGACCGAGCGCGCGCCAAGGGTCCGCGACCGTCTCGCCGAAGCCGACCGCGACGCCGATCACGCCGGCGACGAGCGCCAGGTGCCCGTACTGGAAGATCCGCCGGACGACGTCCCGGCGCGAGTCGGTGACCTCGACGGCGTGCCGCATGGCGTCCGCCGCGTAGACGAAGTACTGCCACCACAGGCCCGCCGAGATGGTGAACGCGGCCGCGACGGCGGTGAGTTCGGGCGCGTCCAGCCGGGCCCGGGCGGCCGTCGCGCCGATCCCGACGATCGACTCGCCGAGCGCGACCAGCAGGAAGGTCGCGAACCGTTCCGGCATGTGCGACGGGTGGTACGCCACCGCCGCGAGCCGCCGCCGGAACAGCACCGGTGCGGCGAGGTCGCACGCCGCCGCCGCGGCCCACAGCGCGAGCCGCGGCCCGTCCGGCAGCAGTCCGCCGACCACCAGCAGCGGCCCGCTGACCAGCACCCCGACCCCGTACGGGCCGCGCCAGACGCCCGGGACGCGGATCAGCAGGACGACCAGCACCACCCGCGCGAGCCAGTACCCGGCGCCGAGCAGCACGCCCCGCCCGCCCCACGCGCCCGGCACGGCGAGCGCCATGAACAGGCCCGCCAGGCCGACCAGCAGGATGCCGACGCGGTCCCGCAGGTTGTCCACGTCCCGGATGTTGGCCTGCACCGTGGTGCCGACCCAGCACCAGTACACCGGCACGAACACGACGAGCGCCTCGGCGACGCCCCGCCAGTCGTGGTGGTGGTGCAGCAGGCCGGAGACCTGCGTGACCGCGAAGACGAAGACCAGGTCGAAGTAGAGCTCGGCCCAGGTGACCCGCTTCTCCCCGGCCGCCGGCTCCCCCGTGGTGACCATCCGTCCGTTCCTCCCCACACGTACGAGTTCCGCGGACGCAAAGGGCCCCGTCTCCGGCCCGCGGCAGGAGACGGAGCCCGATTCGGCACCGCGGAGGCCAGGTCAGGACGCTAGATCAGCTCGACCAGGTCCGCGATCGACTTGACCACGCGGGTCGGCCGGTACGGGAAGCGCTCCACGTCGGCCGCGGCGGTCAGGCCGGTGAGCACCAGGATCGTCTCCATGCCGGCCTCCATGCCCGCGACGATGTCGGTGTCCATCCGGTCGCCGATCATGACGGCGCTCTCGGAGTGGGCGCCGGCGCTGTTCAGCGCCTCGCGCATCATCAGCGGGTTGGGCTTGCCGACGAAGTACGGCTCGACGCCGGTGGCCTTGGTGATCAGCGCGGCGACCGAGCCGGTGGCCGGCAGCACGCCCTCGGTGGACGGGCCGGTCTCGTCGGGGTTGGTGCAGATGAACCGGGCGCCCTGGTTGATCAGGCGGATCGCCTTGGTCAGCGCCTCGAAGCTGTAGGTGCGGGTCTCGCCGAGGACGACGTAGTCCGGGTTGTTGTCGGTCAGCACGTAACCGGCCTGGTAGAGCGCGGTGGTGAGACCCGCCTCGCCGATCACGTACGCGGTGCCGCCGGGCCGCTGGCCCTTGAGGAACTTGGCGGTCGCCAGGGCCGACGTCCAGATGCACTCCTCGGGGACCTCAAGGCCCATGCCGGCCAGGCGGGCGCTGAGGTCGCGCGGGGTGTAGATGGAGTTGTTGGTGAGGACCAGGAACGGCTTGCCGGACTCCCGGAGCCGGCGCAGGAACTCCTCCGCGCCGGGGATCGGCGTGCCCTCGTGGATGAGGACGCCGTCCATGTCGGTCAGCCAGGACTCGATGGGCTTGCGGTCTGCCACGTGCGTGTCTCCCGAAGTGTTGCGACGTCTTGCGAAGGCCCTGACGCGGCACAGCCTAATCGGCACACCTGAACGACGGCAGCACGGTCCGTTCGCCGGAACGGGGCCGGGCGCGCGGCCGGGGCGGGACCGGGACCGGGCCACCCCGGAGCGGCCCCGGAACCGCCCCGGAGCGGCCCCGCAGCCGCCCCGCAGCCGCGACGTGGCTGGACGGGACGGCCGGACCGCCCGTGATTGAGTGGACGCATGAGCCCCGACGAGACCCCCCGCCCGTTCCGCGTCGGCCTGATCGGCTACGGCCTGGCCGGTTCCGCCTTCCACGCCCCGCTCATCGCGACCACCCCCGGCCTGCGGCTGGACGCCGTGGTCACCGCCAACCCGGAGCGCCGCGCGCAGCTGCAGCGCGAACACCCCGGCGCCCGCGCGGTCGACACGCCCGAGCAGCTGCTGGCCGACCCGGACGCGCTGGACCTGGTCGTCATCGCCTCGCCCAACCGCACCCACGCCCCGCTCGCCCGCGCCGCCCTGCGCGCCGGGCTGGCCACCGTCGTCGACAAGCCGCTGGCCGGCACCGCCGCCGAGGCGCTGGAGCTGTGCCGGCTGGCGGAGTCGCGGAACGTCCTGCTCTCGGTCTTCCAGAACCGCCGCTGGGACGGCGACTTCCTGACCGCCGCCCGCCTCGTCCGGGGCGGCGCGCTGGGCCGGGTGCACCGGTTCGAGTCCCGGTTCGAGCGCTTCCGGCCGAAGCCGAAGCCGGGCTGGCGCGAGCTCGCCGACCCGGCCGAGGCCGGCGGCACCCTGTACGACCTGGGCAGCCACCTGGTCGACCAGGCGCTGACGCTGTTCGGGCCGGTCGAGACGGTGTACGCGGAGATCGACGTCCGGCGGGACGGCGCGGTCGTGGACGACGACGCGTTCCTGGCCCTCACCCACGCCTCCGGCACCCGCTCCCACCTGTGGACGAGTGCCCTCACCCCGCTGCTCGGGCCCCGGCTGCGGGTGCTCGGCGACGCCGCCGGGTACGTCAAGTCCGGCATGGACCCGCAGGAGGCCGACCTGCGCTCCGGCCTGCGCCCCGACGGCGACCGTCCGTGGGGCGCCGACCAGCCCGGGCACTACGGCACGCTCGGCACCGACGAGGCGCCGATCCCCCTCCCCACCGACCCGGGCGACTACCCGGCCTTCTACGCGGGCATCGCCGCCGCCCTGGCCGACCCCGGTACCCCGGCCCCGGTCGACCCGCACGACGCGGTCGCCACGCTCACCGTCCTGGAAGCGGCCCGCACCTCGGCCGCCACGGGCACGACGGTCCGCCTGGGCTGACGGGCGGGGGCGTACGGGGTACGCGTGCCGCCGCCTGCCGGCACCGGAGACCGGCGGGCGGCGGCGACGGATCCGCTTGCTGCAAGCACGCTCGCGGTACGAACGGGCGGCCTGCGGGCGTCGGACCGGCATGGCCGGCGCGGCCGGTCACACGCCGATGACCTCCACCGCCGACGCCAGTCCGCGGAAGTCGGCCACGTTGCGGGTGTAGAGCGGCAGGCCGTGGGCGGAGGCGACGGCGGCGATCATGAGGTCGATCCGGCGCGGGCGGGGCTGGCGCCCGGCCGCGATGGTGAGGGTGACGAGGGTGCCGTAGCGGGCGGCGGCGGCCGCGTCGAACGGCAGCGGGTCGAAGTCGGCCATCGCGGCGCCGAGCACCTCCAGGCGGGCGGCCCGGCTGATCGGGTCGCGGGCCATCGACACGCCCTGCTGGAGTTCGGCGAAGGTGATCGCGGTGAGCTCCGGCACGGCGGGCAGGTCGGCCGGGCTGAGCAGCGCGAGGTCGATGTAGACGCACGTGTCGAGGACCCCGGCGGGCCGGCGCCGGGAGGCCCGCCGGCGCTCAGCCACGCCGGCGCTCGAACGGGTCGTCGCCGTCGTCGCCCACCAGCTCCTCGGGGCCGAAGTCCTCCTCGGCCTCCTTGCGCATCTGCTGGTAGTCCACGCGCGGCAGCTTCACGTGCCGCGCGACCAGTTCCTCCGCCGTGAGCCGTCGCCGGCTCGACACCGGCCGCAGCTCGGCGACCTCGACCCCGTTCCTGGTGATGTGGAAGGTCTCCCCCGCCTCGACGGCGTCCATCACCGCGGCGGAGTTGTTCCGGAACTCCCGCTGGGTAATCGTCTTCACCCTTCCAAGGTAGCCCCGTGTAGCACAGCCGGCTACACCTCCGGCGGTGCCTCCTCCGCGCCCGCTCCGGGCATCCACCGGGACATCTCGTGTACGCCGGAAGCCGGAACGTCGTACGATCGTCGTCACCGTCCTGCGAGTCCGTCAGGCGAGTCCGTCAGGCGAGTCAGCCGCGCACCGAGTGAAGGGAGCACACCGTGACCGTGATCGCGATGCTGTTCAGCCTGCTCCGGGTGCTGACCGGCGAGCTGCTCACCGAGGGCGGATCGCTCGCCTCGGTGGCGACCGTCGCCGCCGTGGTGCTGCTGGCCGGTGCCGTCGCGGGCACGCTCGCCGGGGCCCGGCTGCTGGGGGCGCGCGCTCCCGCCGCCGTCCGCAACGGCATGCTGCGGCGCCGTGCGTTCCGTACGGCCTTCCTGTCCCAGCGCGATCCGGACGCCCGGGGCCGGCGACGCCCCAGGGCACCCGGCGCGGCCCCGGCGGCCGCGTAGCGCCCGGGTCCGTCCGGCGCGGTTCCCAGTCCGGTTCTCCGGCCGGGTCTTGCCGCCCGGCTTCCGGCTGGTTCCCCAGTCCGGTTCCCCATCCCCGCCGTTCCCGCGGCCGCCCTCCGTCGATCACCCATGTCCCGAGACCCCGGAGGGCTCGCTCCACCATGTCCGTTCTCGCCGTTCTCGACCCTGCCGTCGCCGTCGCCCACACCGTCGTCGCCGGGCTCGCCCACGTCGTCCCGACCGCGCTAGCGATCGTCCTGTTCACCGTCGCGGTCCGTCTCGCCCTGCACCCGCTCGCGCGGGCCGCGGCGCGCGGGGAGAAGGACCGCGCCCGCCTCGCCCCGAAGATCGCCGAGCTGAACCGCAAGCACAAGGACCGCCCGGAGAAGCTCCGCGAGGCGATGGCGGACCTGCACCAGAAGGAGCAGGTCTCGCCGCTGGCCGGCTGCCTGCCGGCGCTCGTGCAGATCCCGTTCTTCTCGGTGATGTACCGGCTGTTCACCACCTCCGACGACCTGCAGAGCCACACCGTGTTCGGCACCCCGCTCGGCCTGCACGTCGCGAACGCCCACGGCGCCGGGCAGCTGGCGGTGTTCGGCGTGCTGTACGCGGGGCTGGCGGCCGTCGGGTACGTGAACTTCCGCCGGGCCCGGCGCGCGGCAGCGGCGGCGCAGACCGCCCAGCCGGGGGCGGCGTTCCTGCCGTACCTGTCGTTCGGGACGGTCGTGTTCGCGGCGCTGGTGCCGCTGGCGGCGGCGCTGTACCTGGTGACGTCGGGGGTGTGGACGGCGACCGAGCGGGCCCTGCTGCACCGCGGCGGGGCGCCGGTGCCGACGCTCGCGGTGGCGTGAGGTCCCGGACGCGGATCCGTTCCCCGCGTGCCCGGTCGCGCGGACGCGTGACGTCACGCGAGTGCACCGCCTGCCGCTCCTCCGGGTCGCCCCGGCGGCGCGGCAGGCGGCCCGGGTCGGCGGGTCCGGTGGAGCGTCGGACCTCCACGCGGTCCCCGTTCCCGCCGACCCCATCGACCTCCCCCACCGGATCTCCATGATCCCGACGTCCGGGGTCCAGCCGTCCGTGCGCGGGCGGGGTCCCGGCAGGTTCTACCCTGTGGTGGATCGTTCGATGATCGTTTCGGGACAGGACGTCCGGCGGGTCCCGCCGGACCGGTGGAGGGATTCGTCATGGTGGCTGCTCCGGCGCTTTCGGAGCTGCGCGAGGTGTGCCAGCCGCAGGCCAAGCTGCAGAGTCGCAACGGTGAGCACTGGGCGGGCCGGCTGTACATGCGCCGCCTCTCGTTGCGCACGACCCGGCAGCTGGTGCGGACCTCGGTGTCGCCGAACACCCTCACGTGGGTCATGGTGGTCTGCGGCGTCGGCGGCGGGGCGGCCCTGCTGATCCCCGGCCTGACGGGGGCCGTGCTCGCGGTGGTGCTGTTCCAGCTGTTCCTGCTGTTCGACTGCGTGGACGGCGAAGTGGCGCGCTGGAAGCGCCAGTTCAGCATGGCCGGGGTCTACGTCGACCGCCTCGGCGCCTACCTGGCGGACGCCGCGCTGATGATCGGCGCGGGCGTGCGGGCGGCCCGGGGCGGGTCGGAGCTGTGGGTGTCGGCCGGGCTGGCGGCGGCGCTCGGCGTGGTGCTGCTGAAGGCCTCGACGGACCTGGTGGACGTCGCCCGCGCCCGCAGCGGCGCGGCCCCGGCCGACGAGGAGTCGACCCAGCCGCGCTCCCAGGGCATCGCGACGGCCCGCCGGCTCGCGTCGGTGTTCAAGATCCACCGCGTGACGAACGGCATCGAGGCCTCGCTGGTGCTGCTCGCGGCGGCCGTCGCGGACGCGGCGGTGGGCGGGCTGACGCCGACCCGGGCCGCGCTCGCGGGGATCACGGTGATCACGTGGGGCATGGTGGTGGCGCACCTGGCGTCGATCCTGTCGTCGTCGCGGCTGCGCTGACGCCGCACGGAGCGCACCGAGCGGTTGGAGCCCGTCACCCGGGAGGGTGACGGGCTCCTTGGCGTTCGCTCAGGCCCGGCGCAGCACGCGGCGCAGCCAGAGGGCGCCGGCTCCGAGGCCCGTCAGGGCGAGGCCACCGCCGAGGAGGGCGGTGGTGTGGTCGGCACCGGTGGAGGCGAGCTGGGCGTCGGCCGCCGGGGCCTGAGGGGCGGGGGCCTGCGGCGCGGGGGTGGTGGACGGGGCCGCCGCCGGGGCGCTCGGGGTGCCGTCGGAGGCCGGCACGACGGGAACGGCCGGGGCCGAGGACGCCGGGGCGGAGGACGCCGGGGAGGACGGAACCGGCTTCGGGGCCGAGGAGGACGGAACCGGCTTCGGGGCGGAGGAGGACGGGGTCGGCTCGGGCGTCTTCGTACCCGCGGGCTGGACCTGCACCTTCGCGCCCGTGGAGCACAGCGTGGTCCCCCAGAACGGCCGACCCTCGTTGACGAACACGCACGGGTTCACCTCGGTGGCGCCCGCCGGGGTCGTCGCGTCGTACGACACCCGCACCCGGGCCACGAGGTGGCCACCCGCCCGGAGGCTGGAGTCGCGCCCCTGGAGGTAGACGCCGACCGGCTCCTCCGGCGTGTCACCGGGCACCTTGTCCAGCGTGCGCCAGCCCCCGTCCGCCGTCCGCACCTGGACGGTCGCGTGCTTGTCGACGAACAGGACGTTGCCGAGGTTGGTGTAGTCGGAGGGCGTGGGGTTGTCGAGGACGGCGTCGAACTCGATCGGCGCGCCGCCCGCGACGGCGGTGGCGGGCACGTGGGCGAGGGAGCTCCCGATCGAGGTGACCTTGATCGTGCTGGTCGCCTCGGCCTCCACCCGGTTGTGGAGGTGCGGCGGGGTGGTGAGGTCGGAGCGCAGGGTGATCGAATCGAAGCCGCCGTTGGAGGCGCCGTCGTGGGCCAGGCCCATCGGCGCGCCGATCCGCAGGTCGACCTTGCGGGTCCGACCGGCCGGAACGGTGAGTCCGATCACCGTCCCCTCGTACACCACGCTCTCGTTGCCCCTGGTCATCGCCAGCGGCACCGACTTCCACGCGCCGTCGGCCGGGTCCTTGTAGTCGATGACGATCGAGTTCGGCGGCGTTCCGGCCCCGGTGGTGGTCTTCAGCTCCAGGTTGTAACCGGTCTCCTCCGAGCCCGAGTTGGTGATGTTCTCGGTGAACGCGACCGGCCCGCCGGCGAACCCGACCGAGGCCGGGGCCTGGACGGTGAGCGAGGTGTGCGACGGCTCCGCCGCGAAGGCGGCCGGGGCGGTGACCACGACCGATCCGCAGACGGCGGCTGCGCCCAGGGCGGCAGCAGCGACGACGGCGCGACGGGTACGACGGATGCGAACGATGGTGGACATGGTTCCCCCCTGGAGCCGCGCTGCGGGCATGCCGCAGCAGCGCACTGATGACTGATGGCTGGTCGAGAGCGGGCTGCAACTTCCGCGCGCCCCGGGAGTTTGATCGTGGCTCCCTGCTTCTCACTGACATAGACGTTCATCCCGGCGATCGGTTGCAGGCGTTTCTCAAGATTCTTTTCGACCCCTCGGACCCGCCGGAAACGACCCCCTCGACCACCTCGACTACATATGACGCTGGACGACATATATAGTCGGGCGACATCAGGGGCGGCCCCGCCCCGCGCACACACCCGCGCACACAGCCGCATCACCAGGGGAGGGGTTGGCACATGCAACTGACGTCCGCACCGGCCACCGACGAGGACCGGATCGCCGAGGGCGCTCCGCACCGCACGGAGCGCCGGACCGACCCGAGACGCTGGCTCCGGATCTGGGTGCTGTTCGCCGGGTACTTCGCCGAGGTCCTGTTCCGGCTCTACCTCGTGCGGGACTTCAGCTACCCGTCCGTCCACCCCGATGAGGAGTCGTACCTCGTCCTCGCCCGGGTCCTGGCCGGACACCCCACGACCGAGATGCCCGTCGGCGTTGTCATCCCGGGCGGATACCCGCTGCTCATCTCCCCCGCCCTGCGCATCGCCGACGACCCGTCCACCGCCTACCACCTCGTGATGGGCATCAACGCCCTGCTCAACGCACTCGTCTTCCCCCTGGCCTGGGTCGGCCTGCGCCGCCTCGGCCTCGGGCGGCCCCAGGCCTACGCGTTCGCCGCCGCGACGGCGCTGCTGCCGCCGCTCGTCTTCTACTCGGAGTTCGCGCTGACGGACACCGTCATGCCGGTCCTCGTCCTGGCCTGGCTGCTCTGCCTGCACGGCTGGCTCGCGGACGGCACGACCCGCCGCCGCGCGTGGCACGCCGCCGGCGCCGGGCTGACCGCCGCCTACGCGATGGCCACGCACGACCGCGGCGGCGTCGTCGTCGCCCTCACCGGCGTGGTGTTCGCCGGGGTCCTGCTGCTGCGCTGGGCGCCGTGGCGCTCGACGGTGGCGGGCCTCGGCTCGCTGGGGGCGGGCGTCCTCGGCGCCAAGCTGCTGGACTCCTGGCTACGCGCGCGGTTCACCGTGCCGGCCAGCGACGTCGGCGGCTTCCTGTGGAAGGGCCTGACCGACCCGCAGGCGGCCTCGCGGACCCTGACCCGGACGGCCGGCCAGATCTGGTACGTCATCATCTCCACCTGGGGAGTCGCCGGAGTGGCCGTCGTGATCTGCCTGTTCGCCGTCTTCGACAAGCGCGTCACCCGGCCGTACCGGGTCGTCGGCGGGCTGCTGGTCGCGCTGCTCGTCGGCACCGCGCTGGCGGCGGCGGCCGCACTGCCGGACGACAAGCGGATCGACGACTGGGTGTACGCCCGCTACACGGCGTGCCTCGTCCCGGCGGCCTTCGTGATCGGCAGCGCGGCGCTGGCCCGACTCCGGGGGCGCGCCCTGGGCCGGACCCTGGCCGGGGCGGCCGGGCTCACGCTGGCACTCGGGGGTGCGGTGGTGCTGTCGGCCGGCCCGCTGCTCAAGACGCAGGCCTTCGTCGCCTGGGGCATGCCGGACGCCCTGTTCCTCGGCGGCGACTGGAGCTCGCTGCACATCATGCGGACGACCGCCGTCGCGTTCGTCGTGCTCGGCCTCGTGGTCCTGCTGCGGACGATCACCTCGCGCCGGGCGGTCTGGCTCGCCGTCGCGCTGGCACTGTTCGCCGGGTTCGCCACCGTCACGATCACCGACCGGATCAGCTACCCGCACTCGAACTGGCGCCGGAGCCTCGCCACCGGCTTCACCGAGCGGGCCGGCCTCCACCCGGACGACAGCGTCGTGTTCAGCTGGGACGGCGACTGGGGGATCCGCAGCACGCAGGCCTTCGAGGTCTACCGGGGCCGCGTCTGGTACCTCGACCCGCGCAACCGGCCGATCCCCGCGGCGGCCACGGCGGTCGTCATGCCCCCGGCCACCGAGGGCGCGGAGCCGGAGGCGGCCTGGCCGGGGCATCCGGCCGAATGGTTCGTCGAGCGGGTCGACCGGCAGCAGGGGTGGACGGTCTGGCGCCGGCGCTGAGCTCGGCACCTTCGGGATCAGGCGCCGCCGGGCTCTTCCACAGGCTCTTCCACGGGCTCTTCCAGGGGCTCTTCCACGGACTCGGCGGCGCTCTCGTACGTGGTGCTCTCGTACTCGGCGCTCTCGTACGCGGCGAGGACGGTGGCCAGCAGGGCCGGGAAACGCGCCTCCAGATCGGCCGAACGCAGCGCGGTGAGGCGGCGGTTGGCCTCCTCGCGCTGGCGGATGAGGCCGGACTCGCGCAGCACCTTGAAGTGGTGGCTGAGCGTGGACGGCGCGACGTCCACCGGGAAGGTGCCGCAGGCGCGCTCGGGCTCGGCGGCGAGGGTGCGCACGATCGTCATCCGGGTGGGGTCGGAGAGCGCGTGCAGCACGTCGAGCAGGTCGATGTCCTCGACTTCCGGGTGCGCGAGCGCCGTCCGGCGGCGGCTGGTGCTGCGGGGCACGGGTGGGCCTCCAGGTTCGGCGTCCTCCTTCGATGTTCGACAAACATCGAAGATGAGTGGTGCTAATTTCGTCGTTCGTAGAACATCGTAGCTCCAGGGGGAACCGACATGCGCGCACTCGTGATGACCGCACCCGGCGGGGCGGAGAACTCGCAGGTCAAGGACGTCGAGACGGCGAAGCCCGGCCCCGGGCAGGTGGCCGTCGACGTCGCCTACGCCGGACTCAACTTCGTCGACGTCATGGCGCGGCGCGGCGACGGCGGCTACACCTCCGAGTGGCCGTACCTGCCGGGCAAGGAGGTGGCCGGGACGGTCCGGGCGCTCGGCGAGGGCGTCACGGGGCTCGCGGTCGGCGACCGGGTCGTGGCCGCACCGGTCGGGGGCGGACTGGCGGAGGTCGCCGTCGCCGAGGCCGCGCTCACCGTGCCCGTCCCGGACGGGGTCGGGCTGCGCGAGGCCGCGGCCGTCCCGCTGGGCCTGGCCACGTCCGTCCTGCTGCTCACCGACGCGGGACGCTTCACCGCCGGCGACACCGTGCTCGTGCACTCGGCGGGCGGCGGGATCGGCAGCGCCGTCGCCCAGTTGGTGCCACTGCTGGGCGGGGGCCGGCTGCTCGGCACGGTGGGCCGGCCGGAGAAGGCCGCGGCGGCCGTCGCGGCCGGGTACGACGCGGCGTTCGCGCGCGACGAGGACCTGGTCGAGGCCGTCCGGAAGGCCACGGACGGGCAGGGCGTCGACCTGATCCTCGACCCGCTCGGCACCTCGGCCCTGCCGACCGACCTCGACCTCGCCGCCCCCGGCGGCCGGATCGTCCTCTTCGGCAACGCGGGCGGCGGCGCCGTCGACGCCCTGCCGCCGCTCGGCCGCCTCATGGCCGGCAACCTCACCGTCACCGGCTTCAGCCACCGCGGCCTGGCCGCCACCGCCCCCGCGAAGCTGGCCCGCGCGATCCGCCGAGCCATGGACTTCCTCGCCGGGGCCCACCTCCCCCTCCCCGTCACCGAACTGGCCGACCTCACCGACGTCCCCGCCGCCCACGACGCCATGGAGGCGGGGAGGGCGACGGGCAAGTACGTGGTGCGGGTGGCCGGTTGAGCGAGAAAGCGAGAAGTCGACTCGGCCGACTTCTCGCGCCCACCGACAGGCATCGCATCCCCGGGCAGGCCACCGCCTCCTGGATCCGCGGCCGGCCGCCCGAGGCCCCGTGCGCAGGAAGCCGGCTGGGTCGACTTCCCGCGCAGGACCTAACCACACGCCGGCGCAGCAGAAGCACCGACACCGAGACCACTGGGCGGGCCTCCCGGAGAACGCCGCACAGGAAGTCGGCCACATCGACTTCCCGCGCGGACCCCCCGACACAACCGAACAGGCCCCAAGGCGAACACCGCACAGGAAGTCGGCGAGGTCGACCTCCTACGCAGGACCCAACCGTGCACCAGCACAACAGAAGCACCCCCACCCAGACCACCGAGCGGGCCTCCCGTGGACGCCACACAGGAAGTCGGCCATATCGACTTCTCGCGCAAAGCGCTCCTTGGCCGACTGCGGGAACGTTTCTGCCTCCCGGGCGGTCCTGGCGCGAGAAGTCGGCTGGGTCGACTTCTCGCGCGGGCCGGATCACTTGGCCACGCAGCCGGCCTTCCGCGCATGACGCCTCTTGCCGGCGCCTCAGCTCGCGGCAGCCAGCAGGCGCGTTTTGACACGGGCAGCTGAGCAACGGCCGACCTCCGCGCGAGAAGTCGGTGAGGTCGACTTTTCGCGCAGCCCCCCACAGCCCCCACAGCCCCCACAGCCCCGGCATCCCTCGCAGCCGAGGGAGCGAGGCGGCGCTGCATCAGAAGTCGGAAGGATCGACTTCTGATGCAGCGCCCACCGTTTCCGGCATGCGCAGGAACGTTCCCCCTTCTGCAGTCGCGAGAAGTCGGCGGGTTCGACTTCTCGTGCGTGGGCACCGATGCACGGCTCGGCTTCCGACGCCGAGCGGGAGAAAGCGCGGACACATCGAGGGAAATCACGGCGATGTACATGTCAGTATGGCGACACTTTGCGGGCCCGCCGTGGGGCCCGCACGGATCCTGGGAGCAATGATCCACATGCGACGGATACGAACCCTCGCCGCCTGCCTGACCTCGGCCGCCCTGCTCGGCGCGCCGCTGGCGTTCGGGCCGGCTGCTCAGGCTGCCGAGGGGTGCGCCAAGGCGAACGTGTGTCTGTACTCGGGGAAGGGCGGGCGCGGGGCCATCGTGTGGCAGGGGCCGCTGTCACGGCTTCGGGGTTCCGACATCACCGGCATCACGCCCCCGGTGCAGGCCAAGTCGGTCCGTACGCCCCTCCCCGCCGGCGAGGACTGTGCGGTCGGGCTGTTCCCCGAGCGGGACCTCGGCGGGGAGGCGAAGTGGGCCAACGGGCCCCTCACCGACCTCACCGCTCCCGGGAGCACCCAGCCCGTCACGGTCGCCTCGGCGTACGTGGATTGCGGCTGAGCCGACTGCCGGCGACGAAGTCCTCGAACGAGCGGGGCGGGCGGGCGAGGGCTCGTTCAACGCCGTCCGAGACGGTGATGCCCCTCCCCTCGCGGATGTCGATGAGCAGGTTGGTGAAGAGGCGGGCGACGGCGGGCGGGGTGCCCTGGGCGGTCAGGAGTTCCAGGTACGCCTCCGGCGCGATGGGGGTGTAGCTGATCGGGCGGCCTGCCGCGGTGGCGATCCGCTCGACGGCTTCGGCGAAGCCGAGCGGGCGGGGGCCGGTCAGTTGGTACGTCTGGCCGTTGTGGCCGGCCTCGGCGGTGAGGGCGGCCACCGCCACGTCGGCGATGTCCTCGGCGTCGATGAACGGCGTCCGCCCGTCCCCGGCGGGGAGGGCGAGGTTTCCGGCCTCGATGCCCGGGAGCCAGAACGTTTCGCTGAAGTTCTGCGCGAACCAGCCGGGTTGGAGCACCGTCCACTCCACACCCGATTCGCGCACCGCCTGCTCGGCGGCCTTCAGCGGGTGGTCGTCACCCGCCTCGCCGACCCCGTGGGCGGAGAGCAGCACCAGGCGCCGCACCCCCGCCGCCACGGCTTCGGCGACGAGCCTCGGGAGGCGTTCGTGGCGGTCGGCGCCCGGACGGAGGTCGGGCTCCATCAGGTAGGCGGCGCGGACGCTGTCCAGTGCCGGCGCCCAACTCGCCGGGTCGCCAAGGTCGAAGTGGACGTCGCCGCCGCTGCGAGAAGCCGTACGAACGGGGTGACCGGAGGCACGCAGGCGGCGGGCGATGCGGCGGCCGGTCGTGCCCGTGCCGCCGAGAACGAGGAATGTCTGCATGCCCACCAGGAAATCCCGCTGGGGGCAGACGATCCATGGGAGATCGTCGCCGTCCCCTTTGCGATCGTCTAGCGTGAGCCGCCATGGACGTCCTCAGTGATCTCCTCCACCGGGCCCGCGCGAGCAACGCCCAGGTGCGGCAACTGGTGCAGCGCCCGCCCTGGTCGATGACCTTCGCCGATCCCCCGCCCCTCACCGTCATCGCGGCACTCGGCGGGCACGCGTCGATCCGGCTCGACGAGGAACCGGGTACGCCCCCGGTGCGGCTCACCGCCGGCGACATCGCGCTGATCACGGGAGTCGGCCGGTACACGATCGCCGACGGTCCTGACACCCCGCCCCAGGTGGTGATCCGCGCCGGCGTGAAGCAGTACCTCAATGGCCCGGCGCATCAGAACCTCGCCCCGCGCACGTACGGCGACGGGCTACCCGGCGCCACCACCCTGCTCCGTGGCGCGTACGACCTGCGCGACGACTTCGGCGGCCGCCTACTGGGCATGCTCCCGCCGCTGGCCGTCGTACCTGCGGGCCCCCGAACCCGCGGCGCGCTCGACCTGCTCGCCGCCGAGGTCGCCGAGGAGGAGCCCGGGCAGGACGCGGTCCTGAACCGCTTCCTGGACCTCGTCCTGGTGCTCGCCCTCCGCGCGTGGTGCACCCGACCGGAGGCCCAATCCCCCTCCTGGTTCCGCGCGTTGGCGACCCCGGCCGTCGGCGACGCACTGCGGCTCCTGCACGAAGAACCGGCCCACCGCTGGACGGTCGCCGAACTGGCCGGACGGGTCGGGCTGTCGCGGGCCGCGTTCGCGGCACGGTTCGCCACGCTGGTGGGCGAGCCGCCGCTCACTTACCTCACCGGCTGGCGGATGGACCTGGCCGCGAACCTCCTCCGAAACGGCGACGACACCATCGCGGCCGTGGCACGGGACGTCGGCTACGAGGACGCCTTCGCGTTCAGCGTCGCGTTCAAGCGCGCCCGAGGACTCAGCCCGTCGGAGTGGCGGCGAGCAGTGCAAGAGTGAGGCATGCGGCACGCGCGGAAAGTCGGACCGGCCGACTTCCTGTGTGCTATCGAAGCGGTCGGCTGCGCTGGGCTTTTGCTGGCCAACCTCACCGGCCAACGGACGGACAACGGCCGTTCGACGCACCCATTGAGCACCGGGCCCCACTCGGGAGCCCAGTTCGCCGGAGAGGCGATCCGAGCAGCGCGCGTAAGGCGAGCCGTCTGCGCAAGAAGTCGACGCGGCCGACTTCTCGGGTGAGCCCTCGGCACGGCAGATGCACCCCCACCGGGGCCACCGGGCAGGTGCCGGCACGAGCGCCGCGTAGGAAGTCGGCCGCGTCGACTTCCTACTCCAGGGCATCCTTGGCCAAGGGGGCAGGAACCTTTCTTCTTCGGCGGATTGGACGAGAAGTCGGCCCAGCGGACTTCCTACGCCGGCACGGGCTCCTGCGGGCGCCGACAACGGACGGACCTGGCCACGCACGGCGGCAGAAACGCTTCTTCTGCCTTGGCAAGTCCGGGCGCACGAGAAGTCGGCCGGGTCGACTTCTCGTGCGGATCCCAACCAGCCGCCAGCACGGCAGATTCACCCCACCGGGGCCCACTAGTGCCGCGTCAGACAGCCTTTGCCTGGCCTGGATACGGTGAGGCCGTGAGTGGAAGAGATCAGCCAGACCTGGACGAGATCGAGTCGTGGTTCTCTGCTGTGGCCGACGGACGCGTAAGCCGGGATGCAGCCGACCGGTGGGCCGGGCGTTGGTTCCTCGATGACGAATTGGAATGGGACGACCTGTCACTGTGGGCGCTGGAGCACCTCCACGGGATCGATTTGCGGCCGGGGCCCGAGGAACCGTACCTGCACAACGACGAGCAGGTACGAGAGTGGCTGGAGGAGCTACGGCGGCGCCGCGCCGGGTAGCGCACACCGAAGGCGCTCCTGTCCCCGTCCGCTCCTGACGCGAGGCTGTTGGTGCATGGCAGAACGAGTAAGGGTCCGTGAGATTGATGATGGCGAGGGCGGGCGGTTGCTGCGGATCGTCCGCCGGGGCACTGGGTCGGTGGTGACCTGGCGGCGGGCCCGGATGGTGCTGCTGTCGGCCCAGGGAATGCCCGTGGCGAAGATCGCCGAGGTCACGTTCACCAGCGCGGACCGGGTCCGCGACGTGATCCACAACTTCAACACCGACGGCTTCGACCCGCTCTACCCGAAATACAAGGGCGGACGACCGAGGACGTTCACGCTGCCCGAGCGCCGGGAGACCAAGAAAATCGCCAAGCCGAAGCCGGCCGAGCACGGCCCGCCGTTCTCGACCTGGAGCCTGGCCAAGCTGGCCGACTTCCTGGTCGCCGGAGGGGGTGGTCGACGACATCAGCCACGAGGGCCTTCGGGTCCTGCTCCGCGAGGAGGGCGTCTCGTTTCAACGCGTGAAAACCTGGAAGACCTCGAAGGATCCCGACTACGCAGCCAAGAAAGCCCGGGTCGAACACCTCTACGCGATCGCCGACGGCGAGGTCATTCCCGAAGAGGGCGAGCCCGAAGACGTCTTCTGCCCGGACGACTTCGGCCCGCTCAACCTCCAACCGCACCCGGGCCGGCAGTGGGCCGAACGCGGCGGCGGGCCACCTATACGCGACCGCACGGCGTCCGGCACCTGTTCGCCGCATACGACCTCGCCAAGGACCAGCTCTACGGCCACGTCAAGAAGACCAGGAACCGCTCCAAGTTCCTGGAGTTCTGCCGCTACCCGCGCTCACTGCACCCCGCGGAAGTGCGGATCGCGATCGTTTGCGACAACTACTCGCCGCACCTGACGACGAAGCGGTGCCAGCGGGTCGGGACGTGGGCGGCGGCGAACAACGTGGAGATCGCCTACACCCCGACCAACAGCTCCTGGCTCAACCGGATCGAGGCCCAGTTCACCGCCCTTCGCTACTTCGCCCTCGACGGCACCGACCACGCCAGCCACAAAGAACAGGGCAGTATGATCCGCCGCTGCATCATCTGGCGGAACAAGCACGCCGCCGACGAGCGCCTACGCGAAGTCGTCACCAGGGCGAACGTTGCCTGATGCGGCACTAGGAAGATCCCGCGACAAGGGCCGCGTAGGAAGTCGGCCGCGTCGACTTCCTACGCCAGGGCATCCTCAGCCGACGCGGCAGGAACCTTTCTTCTTCGGCGGATCGCACGGGAAGCCGGCCCAGCGGACTTCCCACGCCGGGCGCCGACAGCGGACGGACCTGGCCACGTACGGCGGCGACAGGAGCGTTTCTTCTGCCTTGGCACGTCCAGGCGCGCGAGAAGTCGGCCGAGTCGACTTCTCACGCGGGCCCCAACCAGCCGCCTACCGGGCAGATGCCGGGACAAGCGCCCCGTAGGAAGTCGGCCGCGTCGACTTCCTACGCCAGGGCGGCCTTGGCCAAGGGGGCAGGAACCTTTCTTCTTCGGCGGATTGTGCAGGAAGTCGGCCCAGCGGACTTCCTGCGCCGCGGCGGGCTTCTGGCCACGTGCAGCGGCCCGGTCGCCGCGCCTGCTGGGCGCCAGTTGCCCTCGGAGCGGCGGCGGGCAGCGTGCATGAGGCCCGCGACCTGGTGCAGGAAGTCGGACCGGCCGACTTCCTGTGTCTCGCCGAGCTGACGGGATGGGGACGCGCGCGGTGTGGGGATCGCACAGGAAGTCGGACTGGCCGACTTCTCGCGCTGCGTCGGGCCTTCGGTGGCTGGCGGACGGGCCGCTTGAGGGGGTGCGAATTGTGCGCGAAGTCGGGTGGGGTGGGGGCTATCTTGGGCGCTTCGGGAGAGGAGGTGGGGTGCCTTGTTGATCGAGTTCGTTCGGCGGGTGGATGGCCTGACGTATCGGTTCCTCCGTGACGGTGACTTCAACGGCAAACCCTCGTTCAAGCGGCTCGATCTGGATCTCTGGTGCCGCTGGTTCCCCGACCGGGGGTGGTGCACCGTCGATGCGCACGGGATTGCCAACTCCTGGCCACTGCTGGGGCGTACGGGTGGCGAGGAGCCGTTCCCGCCCCTTGGGCCCTGGCGCAGTTGGAAGGGCGGCAAGTCCTACCTCTACGATCTCCGCAGCTTCTAGTCCTCCCCCGTCGCCGCGATCACCACCGCGTGACCGTTGCCGATCCCGACGATCGCCGCGTCGAACGTCGCCTCGGTGACCGAACGCCACGACACGCGCCCCCGCGGCCCCTCTCCGTACGCCGTCGAGCCGTTGGCCCGCCACTGGGCATCCGGGCCCAGCAGTGACACCAGCCCGAGGCCGATCGCGTCGGCCACCGGTCGCATCGGGCCGTCCCCGCCCCGGTACACGAGGTCCCGGATGAGGGTGCCGGCGATCCACGGTGGCGCCTCCTCCGGCGACACCACGATCGCCAGCGCGGCCTCCATCGCCCGCACATCCCGCGGCCCCCCGTGCCCGTGCTTGCAGTGTCCACAGTGCGGGTGGAGCAGGCCGGTCGGCTCCAACACGTCCCAGCACAACCGGCCGTGGCTGCGGCCGTCGTCGGATCCGAGGTGGACGATCCGGTCGGGCATCAACTCGACCCATTCCGCCAACCAGAGGTGGAGGTCCGGGTCCGGGCCTAGGTCGTACGGGGGCGGCGGGGCGAAGGAGAGGTTCACGGCGACCAGCATGCCTCAACGGCGCCTGCGGACCTCACGGGTCCGGGCTTCGCAGACCGCCCCGACGACGGCCGCCAGGATGATCAGGATCAGCAGTCCGAGCACCGGTGGCCCCGGTGACGGTTGTAGTCGCGCAGCAGCGCCAGCAGATTGATGAGCGTGCTGGCCGGGATGTTGCCGAGGTTCACCAGCACGCGGCCGTTCATCGCGGTCTCGCCGGGTTTGGCGGAGGGCCAGAGAAGGCCGAATTCGCGGCTCTCGGATCGCAGTTCGACGATCAGCTCGATGATCTGGCGGGTGGTGAGGTGCCGGATCGCGGGGTCGGAGGGGTGGATCGGATGCAGGGCGTTCACGCGGCACCGTCCAGCTCGAACCAGACCGTCTTGCCGAGCTTCTGGGGCTCCACGCCCCAGCGGTGGGTGAGGCCCTTGACGAGTTGGAGGCCCCGGCCGGTCTCGGAGAGGGCGGAGGGGTTCCGGGGTTCAGGGAGCGTCGCGCTGCGGTCGGCGACGGTGACCCGGAGGGTGTTGCGGAGGAAGACGATCAGGACGACGGGCGACGTCGTCTCGCCGTGACGCCAGGCGTTGACGATCAGTTCGACGAGCGCGAGTTCGGCGTCGGCGATGGCGGAGGGCGGCCATCCGGCCCTGGCCATCGCTTCGCGGAGGGCCTCACGGGAGAGCGTGAGGGAGGGCGAGTTGAGGTGACGCATGGGGATTCTCCCAGCGGTACAGGCGGATTGACGCTCCGTTACGTGAGCGCCGCATCACAGACTGTAGAGCATGGGACGGTACATGTGCGACATGCTTCAACACATGTGCCGCTAAACGCGGCTGGACTCGCCATAGCGACCAGGTGGATGCTTGGGCACATGCCACCTACACCAAGCGCACGAAGGCAGCGGGTTGGCATCGAGCTGAGGAAGATGCGCGATGCCGCCGGTACGAAGACAACAGAGGCGGCCGCTGTCCTCGGCGTAGACCGAACGAAGATCACGCTCATCGAGCAGGGCACCTACGCCGTGACGCCCGAGCGGGTGATGGCCCTCGCCCACAAGTACGGGGAAGGTGACTCCGCATATGTAGAGGCGCTCGCGGCCATGGCCGGCAGAGGGCCCAAGGGATGGTGGGAGGAGTATCGCGACATCGTTCCGGCGGGCTTCCTCGACATCTGCGAGTTCGAGTACTTCGCGCTTGGGATGCACTCGTATCAGATCAGCCATCCGCCCGGGCCCATGCAGTCGGAGCGGTTCTGCCGCTCGATCTTCCAAGAGGCCCAGGTGAAGCTGACTCCACGCGTTGTGGAGACTCGCGTTGAACACCGTATGCGTCGATCAGCGATGCTGATGGCAGATGGGGCCCACCCCTACACCGCGATCGTCCACGAGGCGGCGCTGCACATGCAGTTCGGCGGACGTGACGTCGCACGGGAACAGCTCGACTGGATGCTGAAGTTGTCTGAATTGCCACACGTCACGCTTCGAGTGGTCAGCTTCGCATCGGGAGGCTTCATCGGGTCTGGTCAAGCCATCTACTACGCACATGGTCAGGTGCCGCGACTCGACACCGTCATGTACGACTCGGTGGATGGACCGATCTTCCTCGACTCGGCAGAGCACCTGAACCAGTACCGCTCAATCGTCGAGCAGATGACTGAGCGATCCCTATCGGTTGAAGGCTCCCGCGATCTGATCACGAAGATCAAGAAGGAGATGTAACCGATGGATCACCTGCCCTGGACGCGCCCTGCTGCTTGCGCCAATTCGGGAAATTGCCCTGAGGTGGCGATCACCGCTGACGGTGTCCTCATACGTAGCAGTCTGGTTCCTGATGGCATCGCCCAACTCACCACCGCCGAATGGCGGGATCTGGTCGCTGCGATCCGATCCGGGGAGTTCGACCTCTAACCACGGGGTAGCGACGCCATCATGAACACGACCATGCGAAACGTTCTCGTCTCCCTCGCCACCATCGCGGCCCTCGGTGTCGTCGCTGCCCCGGTGGCCTCCGCTACCCCCTCCGTCTCCTCCTCCACCCGCAACCCCTCCACCGTCAAGGCCGCCGCTTACAACCAGGCCCGCAACATCCTCGCCAACGCCGGCAGCCAGACGGCCGCCAAGTCCCACCCCGTCCACGGCAAGCCCGACGTCCCCGTCTCCTACGGCACCTCGCTCCTCGCCTCCGCCCGGGACGAGTTCCGCGCCAAGGACAAGAACCTCCCGCCCAAGGACAAGAAGTCGGACATGTCCATCCCCCACTACAACGCCATCCACAGCGCCGCCAACACCATGGGCATCGACCGCTGGTAGCAACGCCCCCGGCCCGGGCGACGTCTCCGTCACCCGGGCCGTACCGGCGATACCCCCGTCACCTCCGGTAGAACACCTTCTTCGACCACACGAACCCGACCACCGTCAGGCCCGTGCACCACGCCACCGCGCTCCACCCGCTGCTGCCGATCTCCGTCCCCATCAGCAGCCCCCGCAGCGTCTCGATGATCGGCGTGAACGGCTGGTACTCCGCGAACCACCTCAGCACCGTCGGCATGGAATCCGGCGGGACGATCGCGCTCCCGATGAACGGAAGGAACGTCAGCGGCAGCGGCGTGTTGCTCGCGCTCTCCGGCGTCTTCGACACCAGCCCGATCCCCGCCGATATCCACGTCAGCGCCAGCGTCACGAACCCCAGCAGCCCCGCCGCCGCCAGCCACTCCACGAACCCCGCGTGCGGCCGGAACCCCATCGCCAGCGCCGCGCCTATCACCAGCACCAGCGCGACCATCGTCTGGATGACGCTCCCGACCACGTGCCCCGCCAGGAACGCCGACCGCGATATCGCCATCGTCCGGAAACGGTTGACGATCCCCTCGGTCATATCCACGCAAACGCCCACCGCCGTGGCCACCGACCCCGCCGTCGCCGTCATCAGCACGATCCCCGGCGCCACGTAGTCGATGTAGTTCCCACCGCCGATCCCCGCGCCCAGCGCCCCGCCGAACCCGTAGTTGAACAGCGACAGGATCATCACCGGCATCAGCACGACCGAGAACGTCATCGCCGGGTACCGCAGCGCGTGCTTCAGGTTCCGCCGCAGCATCGTGAGCGAGTCGCTCATCACGTACGTCGCACTCATCGCGCACCCTCCCCCGTCAGCGTCAGGAACACGTCGTCCAGATCCGCCGTCTCCACGACCAGCGACTCCGCCCGCACGCCCGCGTTGTCGAGCGCGTCCAGCACCGCCTTCACCGTGACCACCGAGTTGTCGCCCGGGATGTCCAGGCGCAGCCCCTCGGCGTCCGCCGTCGCGTAATCGAACAGCTCAGCCGCCGCGTCGAGTTGGCCCGCGTCCGCGAACCGCACCCGGATCCGCCCGCCCGGGACGATCCGCTTGAGCTCCTCGGCCGTGCCCTCCGCGACGATCCGGCCACCGTCCAGCACGGCTATCCGGTCAGCGAGTTGGTCCGCCTCCTCCAGGTACTGCGTGGTGAGGAAGACCGTCACCCCGTGGTCCGCCACCAGCCCCCGGATGATCTCCCACATCGTGCGCCGGCTGCGGGGATCCAGCCCCGTCGTCGGCTCGTCCAGGAAGATCACCCGGGGATTCCCGACCAGCGTCATCGCCAGATCGAGCTTCCTCCTCATCCCGCCCGAGAAGGTGGACACCGGCTTCCGCGCGGCCTCCGTCAGGTCGAACCGCCGCAGCAGCTCCTCCGCCCGCCTCCGCCCCTCCCGACGGCGGAGGTGGTTGAGGTCCGCCATCAGCATCAGGTTCTCCTCGGCCGTCAGCAGGTTGTCCACCGCCGAGAACTGCCCGGTGACCCCGATCGCCGCCCGGACTCCGTCCCCCTCGCGGACGACGTCGTGCCCGGCCACCCGGGCCACCCCGCCGTCCGCCGGGATCAGTGTGGAGAGGATCTCCACCGTCGTCGTCTTGCCGGCGCCGTTCGGCCCCAGCAGGGCGAACACCGTGCCCGCCGCGATCTCCAGGTCGATGCCGTCCAGCACGACCTTCTCCCCGTACGCCTTGGTCAGTCCGACCGCCGAGATCGCCGCCATCACGCCCGCCGGACGGTGATGTCGCCCATTTCGGTCTGCGCCCGGACCTCGACGGTCTCGCGGGCCTCGCCCGGACCCTCCGTCGCGCCCAGCTCGTTGCGCAGCCGGCCGTGCTTGCTGTGCACGTCCAGCCAGGCCGCCGTGCCCTCCGCGATGCCGACCTCCAGCTCCCCGAGGGCCGTCTGCAGCGACACCCGGCCGCGCTCCACCCGGCCGATCCGGATCGGGCCGTGCGCCGTCTTGGCGTCCACCCCGGCGTGCGCGGTGCCGACCTCGATCCGGCCGAAGGAGGCGTTGGCCCTGAGCTCCCCGTGGACCTCGCGGACCTCGGTGTCGCCGGTGCTGTTCTTGACCGTCAGCGCGCCGAGCACCGTGCCGATCTCGATCCGGCCGAGGCCGGAGACCTCCGCGTCGCCGTCGGCCGAGCCCAGCCGGACGTCCCCACTGTCCGTCTTGAGCCAGACGTTCGCCGCGCTCTCCACGTGGATCCGGCCGAGCGAGGTCTTCACCCGGCAGTCGCCGAGCGGGCCCTCGGTGACGAAGGTGGCCAGCGGGGCGTCACCGTCGACCTCCGAGCCGGCCGGCAGCTCGATCAGGACGTCGACCGAGCCGACGCGGCCGAACACGTTGCGCTTGCGGGGGCCCTTCAGGGTGAGCCGGCCGCCGGCGAAGTCGACCTTCGTCTGCTGCGCGGCCTTGACGTCCAGCTCGACGGCGGAGTTGGACGGCGCCACCTCGGCGACGACGTCGGTGCGCTTGCCGGCGCGGATCCGCACCGAGGCGATGTCGAACTCGATGACGGCGGTGATCGGGCCGTTGGTCTCGTACGTGGGCATGGCTGTCCCGTCCTCTTGGCTTCGAAGGCTGTTCCCGCTGGTCGGAGCGGGGGTGACGTTGATGGTGTGAAGCAGTGCAGGCCGTACGGGTGGTGTGGAGAAGCGTTACTGGACCCAGCCGGTGAACCCTTGCCCCCGGCCGCGCCGGGACTGCGGCTGGGGCTGGACGGCCGGCCTCGCGACCGGCTCACCGCCCTCCAGCGCGCCCGCCACGACCCGGACCAGCCAGGCGTTGAGCGACAGGCCCTCCTGCCCGGCGGCGTCCTCGGCCCTCGTCTTGAGGTGGGCCGGGAGTCTGAAATTGATCCGGGCGGTGCCGCCCTCGTCCGACTCCGACGCCACGGGCGGCACCAGTGGCGCCAGTGATGGCGCCATCGGCTGCGCGACCGGCTCCACCTCGTGCGGGAAGGCGTCACTGCTCGGCGGCACGCTCACCACGAACTCGGGGTTCGTGCCGCGCAGCCGCACGTCCACCGAGCCCGGCGCGAGCTCACGGGTGATCTCACTCGTGGCGGCCGACAGGGCGTTGAGCAGCGTGAGCCGCACGGCCGACTCCAGCGGCAGCGTCAGCCGCTCGGCCAGCGCACGGGCTTCTTCCCCGCCCGTGCCCGCGGCCACCGCGAGCTCGTTCCGAAGGTTTTCGACGTACGGCGTGAGGTCCATGGCTCAACTATGGCACGGGGGTGGCGCCATGTCGAGCGATTAATGGCACCACTTTGGCGCCATGCAAGCACCACGCAAGCACCACCCCCGGAAACATGGCGCCGAACAACGCGGAACCGCCCCGCCGGCCGAGGCCGACAGGGCGGTTCACCAGGGGAAACGCAGGGAGAACGCGGGGAACTAGCCCTGCTGCCACCCCGCCAGGTACGCGTCGATCTCGCCGGCCAGCCGCGCCTTGCCGGCCTGGTCCAGGAACGACGCCTCCACCGCGTTGCGCGCCAGCCCGGCCACGCCCGCCTCGTCCAGGCCCAGCAGCCGCGCCGCCACCGCGTACTCGGTGTTCAGGTCCGTGCCGAACATCGGCGGGTCGTCGCTGTTGATCGTGACCAGCAGCCCGGCGTCCACCATCCGCTTGATCGGGTGGTCCTCGATCCGCTCGACCGCGCGCGTGGCGATGTTCGAGGTCGGGCAGACCTCCAGCGGGATCCGGTGCTCGCCCAGGTAGTCCAGCAGCGCCGGGTCCTTCACGGACTGCGTGCCGTGGCCGATCCGCTCGGCGCCCAGCACCCGCAGCGCGTCCCACACCGTCTCCGGGCCGGTCGTCTCACCGGCGTGCGGGACGGAGCGCAGACCGGCCGCGCGCGCCCGGTCGAAGTACGGCTTGAACTGCGGGCGCGGCACACCGATCTCCGGACCGCCCAGGCCGAAGCTCACCAGGCCCTCCGGCGCCAGCTCCGTCGCGAGCCGCGCGGTGACCTCGGCGGCCTCCAGGCCCGCCTCGCCCGGAATGTCGAAGCACCAGCGCAGCACGACGCCGAGCTCCTTCTCGGCACGCAGGCGGGCGTCCTCGATCGCCTCCATGAAGGCGACCTCCGGGATGCCGCGCTTCACCGAGGAGTACGGGGTGATCGTCAGCTCGGCGTACCGGATGTTCTGGCGCGCCATGTCCTCGGCGACGCCGTAGGTGAGCGAGCGGACGTCCTCGGCGTCGCGGACCAGGTCCACGACGCTCAGGTACACCTCGATGAAGTGCGCGAAGTCGGTGAACGTGAAGTACTCGGCGAGCGCCGCCGGGTCCGCCGGCACCTTCGACTGCCCGGCGTGGCGGGCGGCCAGTTCGGCGACGACCCGCGGCGAGGCCGAGCCGACGTGGTGGACGTGCAGTTCCGCCTTGGGCATGCCGGCGATGAACGCCTCGATGCCCCGGGCCCCGGTGGGGTTTCCGATCCGACTTCCGTCCGGCTGGACCACGGTCGTTCCCTTCTTTCCTGCTGCTCTACGCGCGTTCGCTGTGTCGCCAAGGATAGGGGGCCGTCGGCGGGAAGGGCCGGAGGGCTGCGGGGAGACCGAGGTGAGGGGGAAGAGGAGCGCGAGGATGGAGCCGAGGAGAGGCACGGGGCCCGGGGCGGAGCGCGGGAAGGGCCCCGGTCAGCCGCCCAGGGACACCGCCACCGTGTGGATCAGCAGGCCGGCCAGGGCTCCGACCACCGTGCCGTTGATGCGGATGAACTGCAGGTCGCGGCCCACGTTGGCCTCGATCTTGCGCGACGCGTCGTCGGCGTCCCAGCCCGCCACCGTCTCGGAGATCAGCGAGGTGATCTCCGTGCGGTACGTGTCGACCAGGTACCGGGCCGCGTCCTGCAGCCAGCCGTCCACCTTGGCCTGGAGCTTGGCGTCCGTGGCCAGGCGTGCGCCGAAGCGCCGCACGCCGTCGCGGATGCGCCGGCGCAGTTCGCTGTCCTCGTCCTCCGCCGCGTTCAGCACCAGCGTGCGGACGGCCGCCCAGGTGGAGGCGATCAGGTCCTGCACCTCGGGGCGGGCGAGCATCTCGACCTTGGCCCGCTCGACCCGGGCGATGGTCTCCGGGTCCGTCTGGAGCTCGGTGGCGAAGTCGGCGAGGAACTTGTCGATCGCGCCGCGGGCCGGGTGGTCCTGGTCGTCCCTGATGTCGGTGACGAACCGCATCAGCTCCTTGTAGACCCGCTCGCCGACCTGGTGGTCGATGAACTTCGGCGTCCAGCCCGGCGTCTTCTGGGTGACCCGCTGCACGACCTCCTCGTGGTTGGCCGTCAGCCAGCCGTGCGCGCGGACGGCCACCAGGTCGACCACGCCGTGGTGCCCGCCGTCCGCGACCACCTTGCCCAGCATCCGGCCCATCGGTTCGGCCACCGACGTGGCCGCCGCCCGCCTGGTCACCGCCTCGCCGACGACCGCCTGCACGTCGTCGTCGCGCAGGACCGCGAGCACGCCGCGCAGCGCCGCCGACGCCTCCTTGGTGACCCGCTCGGCGCTGCCCGGCGCGGCCAGCCACTCCCCCAGCCGGCGGCCGATGCCGAGGGCGGCGAGCCGGCCGCGGACCACCTGGCCGGAGAGGAAGTTCTCCCCGACGAAGTCGCCGAGCGAGCGGCCGAACGCGTCCTTCTTCGTCGGGATGATCGCGGTGTGCGGGATCGGCAGGCCGAACGGGCGGCGGAACAGCGCCGTCACCGCGAACCAGTCGGCCAGCGCGCCGACCATGCCCGCCTCCGCGGCGGCGGCCACGTACCCGGCCCAGGCGCCCGCGCCGGCCGCCTTGGCCCACGTGGACAGGGCGAAGACCAGGGTCGCGAAGGCCAGCAGGCCGGTCGCGATGGTCTTCATCCGGCGGACGCCGCGTCTCTTCTCCTCATCGGCCGCGGTGAACCTGACCCCGGGGCCGGTCCCGCTGAAGGCTTCGTCGCTCACCCCGCCAGTCTGCCCGCTGGGCAGCGCGAGCGGGGGCGCGCCCCGCGATCACGCGCCCCCGACGGCTGAGCTCACACCCCACCCGGCCCCCTCACGCCCCGCCCAGCACGATCCGCCGCACCCCCGGCCCCGCCCACCGCTCCGGGTCCGTGCACCGCCGCCCGTCCAGCAGCACCCGCACCCCCGGCAGGTCCTCCGGCCCCAGCTCCCGGTACTCCGGGTGGTCCGCCTGCAGCACCGCCGCCGCCACCGGCTCCCCGGCGTGCGGGGGCAGCCCGAGCGCCGTCAGTTCGTCCCCGTCGTACAGCGGATCGGCGACGTACGGCCGCGCGCCCGCCGCCGCCAGCGCCTCGACCAGTGGGAACACCCCCGAGTACGCCGTCTCCTTGACGCCGCCCCGGTACGACGCGCCGAGCACCAGCACGCCCTGCCCGGCCACGCCGCCCGCGAGCGCGCCGTCCAGCAGCCCGACCGCGTACCCGGGCATCTCCAGGTTGGCCGCGCGCGCGGCCCGGACGACCGTCGCCGTCGGGTCGTTCCACAGGTACAGCCGCGGGTAGACCGGGATGCAGTGCCCGCCGACCGCGATGCCCGGCCGGTGCAGGTGGCTGTACGGCTGCGAGTTGCACGCGTCGGCGACGGCCGCGAAGTCGACGCCGATCCGGTCCGCGTACCGCGCGAACTGGTTGGCCAGCGCGATGTTGACGTCCCGGTACGTCGTCTCGGCGAGCTTGGCGAACTCGGCCGCCTCCGCCGAGGCCAGCTCCCAGACGCCGTTGGGCCGGGGCAGGTCGGGGCGGGGGTCGAAGTCCAGCACGGCGCGGTAGAACTCGGCGCCGCGCCGGGTGGACGCCGCGTCGACGCCGCCGACCAGCTTGGGGTAGCGCCGCAGGTCGGCGAAGACCCGGCCGGTGCGCACCCGCTCCGGACTGAAGACCAGCGCGAAGTCCACCCCGGCGGCCAGCCCGGAGCCGGCCGCCAGCCGGGGCGCCCAGCGGCCGCGGGTGACGCCGACCGGCAGGGTGGTCTCGTAGCTGACGAGCACGCCCCGGCGCAGCCCGGCGGCGACGGCGTCGGTGGCGGCGTCGAGCAGGGCGAAGTCCGGCGTGCCGTCGGCCGCGGTGACGAGGGGGACCACCAGGACGACGGCCTCCGCCCCGGCGACGGCGGTGGTGGTGTCGGTCGTCGCGGTCAACAGCCCCTCGGCGACGACCAGTTTCAGGGCCTCGTCCAAACCCTCCTCACGGGGGAACGGAGGCACTCCCCGGTTGACGGACCGGACCACCCGGGGCGCGATGTCGGCGCCCGTCACCCGGTGGCCCTTGAGCGCGAACTGCACGGCCAGCGGCAGGCCGAGCTTGCCCAGGCCGACCACGCAGACGTCCAGCCCGCCCTGCCCCGTCCCGCCCTGCCCCGTCCCGCCCTGCCCGGTCCCGCTCATCCCCGGCCTCCGTTCACCGAGTTGGCCAGCCGGCGCCACACCGGAGAGCGCCGCAGGCCGCGGCGGAGGTGCTCCGGGACGATGCCGCGCCACAGCTGCTGGGCGAGGTTGGGCGGCGGTGGCGCAGGGTCCGCCGCCTCGGCCGTCTCCCGCAGGAGGAACAGCTCGTCGGGCAGCCCGAGTTGGCCGTCCCGGAAGGCCGGGTAGCCGGCGTAGTGGCGGCGGCCCTCGACGACCGTCGGCGGCTCGCCGTGCGCCGCCTCGTAGCGGATCAGGTCGCGCAGCGCCTCCGGCCGTCCGGCGGCGGCCAGTTCGAGGCGCAGCCGGTCGGGAACGGGCAGCCGGTGGAAGACCTCGCGGGCGCCGAAGCAGTCGACCAGGCGGCCGACCTCGGCACAGACGCGGTGCTGCACGTCGTCGTCGAGGAGCAGGAAGCCGTCCCGGAGCAGGCGCGGCACGTCCCACGCGAAGCTGCGGGCGCGGATCGCGTCGAGCTCCTCCCCCGGTTCGGCGAGGTCGGCCGCGACCTGCTGGAGGGCGGCGATGCCGCGCAGCCGGTCCAGGACGGAGGCGCGCTCGGTGACGTTGCCGCGGTCCTCGCGCAGCACGAGGAAGTAGCAGTCGTAGTCGGCGAGGACGGAGACGCGCCCGGCCCGCAGGCAGGCCTCCAGGGTGAACGGCTGGTCGGAGAAGACCTTCAGCCCCTCGTCGCGGCAGAGCCCGTGCCGCCGGATGAGGTCGAGGCGGAACAGCTTGGTGTCGGACAGGGCCCAGGCGAGCGCCGAGTCGGCGAAGCCGACGGACTCGGCGCTGGCGTGGAAGATCCCCTGCGGCACCAGGCGGCCGTTCACCCCGACGTGCTTGGGCACGACGACGTCCGAGTCCCACGCGTCGGCCGCCGTCACCAGCCGCTCCAGGGCCTCGCCGCCGAGCCAGTCGTCCGCGCCGAGGAACAGCACGTAGCGGCCGCGGGCCAGCGCCAGGGCCCGGTTGGTGGGGGCGGCCGGGCCGCCGGAGTTGCGCTGGTGCACCACCCGGAAGAGGCCGGGGTGGCGGGCCGCGTAGTCGTCCAGCACGGCCTCGCCGCCGTCCGTGGAGCCGTCGTCGACGACCACGACCTCGAACCGGCCGGGGGCGAGGGTCTGGGCGACCAGCGAGTCCAGGCAGGCGGTGAGGTAGGGCATGGTGTTGTAGACCGCGACCACCACGGTCACGTCGGGTCCGGTCATCGGGTCGTGCTGCCCCTCGGGTGCTCGGTGCGGTGGGCGGTCGGGGTGTGCGGTGGGCGATCGGGTCCGCCGTGCGCGGTGCGTGGTGCGCACGTCGACGCAGGCTCAACCCGCGCACCCGCCGGGGAGTCACGGAACTCCCCGGACGGGCGACGGCGGTCAACCGGACGGCCGGCGGTTCACCCTGCGAGATCCCGGCCGTTCTCAGCCGCCCTCAGTCACTCTCAACCGCTCTCAGCCGCACTCAGCCGATCGCGACCTCCGCGTACATCCGCGCGATCACGTCCTCGATCGCCGGTTCGCGCACCGACAGGTCCACCAGCGGGTACCGCGCCGCCACCGCCGCGACGAGCGGCGCGGCGCTCTCCTTCGCGGGGAAGGCCAGCCACTGCCGCGGGCCCTCGACCTTGACCACCCGCGTGCCGGGCACCTCGATCGGCGGGCGGGCCTCGGCGAGGTCGACGACCAGCGTCCGCTCGCTCTCCCCCGCGTCGTGCAGGCCGGCCAGCCCGCCGTCGTAGACGACCCGGCCGTGGTCGATGACCATCACCCGGTCGCAGAGCTGCTCGATGTCGGTCAGGTCGTGGGTGGTGAGCAGGACGGTCGTGCCGCGGTCGCGGTTCACCTCGCGGAGGAACTCGCGCACCCTGCTCTTGCTGACCACGTCCAGGCCGATGGTCGGCTCGTCCAGGTACAACACCTGCGGGTCGTGCAGGAGCGCGGCGGCGAGGTCGCCGCGCATCCGCTGGCCGAGCGAGAGCTGGCGCACGGGGGTGTCCAGCAGCGCCGCCAGGTCGAGGAGTTCGACGCAGCGGGCGAGGTTCTCGCGGTACCTCGGATCGGGGATCCGGTAGATCCGGCGGGCGAGTTCGAAGGAGTCGCGCAGCGGGAGGTCCCACCAGAGCGTGGTGCGCTGGCCGAAGACCACGCCGATCCGGCGGGCCAGCGCGACGCGCTCGCGGGCCGGGTCCACCCCGGCGACGCGCAGCCGCCCGCCGCTGGGGACGAGGATGCCGGTGAGCATCTTGATGGTGGTCGACTTGCCGGCCCCGTTCGGGCCGATGTAGCCGACGCACTCGCCGGCCTCGACGGCGAAGCTGAGCCCGTCCACCGCGCGCACCTCGCGCTTCACCCGGCTGAACCGGCCGGTGCGGGCCCGGACGGTGAAGGTGCGGCGGACGTCTTCGAGTTCGATCAGTGCCATGGGGAGTTCCTTACGAAGTGGTGGGGGTTCAGCTGCCGGTCCCGCGGTACGCCCGCAGCCCGGCGCGCCAGGCGAGGCCGGCGGCGGCGGTGCAGAGCGCGGCGGCCACCGGGGAGGCGTACTGGAACGCGGTGGGCAGGCCGAGCGGGTCCGGGCGGTCGAGGATGCGCAGCGTGGGCAGCCAGTTGACGAAGGCCAGCGGGACGCCGAAGACGACGCCGGCGACCAGCTCCTTCGCGAAGATCGTCGGCGGGTAGTGGAGCAGCGTGGCGCCGCCGTAGGTGACGGAGTTCTGGATCTCCTTGGCCTCGCCCCACCAGAACTGGACGGTCGCCGTGCCGATCCAGATCGCGCCGAAGATGACGCAGCCGCACACCAGCAGGACGGGCACCAGCAGCACGCGGTCCCAGGTCCACGTCACGTGCAGCTCGGCCAGCGACCAGACGAGCACGACGAGTGCCTGGACCGGGCGGCCGAGGCGGCGCAGCGAGAAGCGCTCGGCGCACAGCTGGGCGAGGGCCGGGGCGGGCCGGATGAGCATGGTGTCCAGCGTGCCGTTGACGATCCGCTGGCCGAGGCCGTCGACCGAGCCGACCAGCAGGTTGGCGACGCCGAGCGAGAAGGTGGCGGTGGCGTAGAGGAAGGCCAGCTCGGGCAGGGTCCAGCCGCCGAGCTGGTTCGTGTGGCGGAACATCAGCACCAGGACGACGAAGTCGAGCGAGTGCGTGACGAGGCTCGCGCCGAGGTTCAGCGCGAACGACGCCCGGTAGGCCATCGTCGAGCGCATCCACATCGAGGCGCACATCCACCAGGAGCGGACGGCCCAGGCGGTGCGGGCGGCCAGGCCGTCCCGGGGTACGGCGGGTGCGAGGGTCTCAGCCACCCTGGACCACCACCCGGCGGGTCGCCAGCAGCTGGGCCGCGCGGCCGGCGGCAAGCAGCACGACGGCCCAGGCGAGCTGGAAGCCGAGCGGGCCGAGCAGGCCGGCGCCGGTGCGGCGCTCCAGGAAGACGTCCGTCGGCGCCTGGATCAGCGCCGCCCACGGCAGGACGTGCGCGAGCGTGCCGAGCGGGCCGGGGAAGAGCGCGATCGGCAGCAGCATCCCGGAGAAGAACATCGAGACGACGAGCATCACCGAGCGCACCCCCTCCGAGTCGTGCAGCCAGAAGCCGGTGATCGAGACGAGGAAGCGCAGCCCGAAGCTGACCACGGTCGCGAGCAGCGCGGAGAGCAGGAAGACCGCCCAGGTCAGCGGGTGTTCGGGCAGCCGGATCCGGAAGACCAGCCCGCCGACCAGCAGCGGCACGGTGCCGCGGACGAGCAGCTGGAAGGCGGCCCGGCCGAGGTCGGTGGCCAGCCACCAGCCCTGGAAGTCGACCGGACGGTAGAGGTCGACGGCGATGTCCCCGCTGCGGAAGCGGTCCTGGACGTCGTCCTGGAAGCCGCCGCCCCACACGGCGACGGTGACCAGCAGGGACTGGCTGACCCAGATGTAGGTGACGGCCTGGCTCTGGTCGTAGCCCCCGAGGCTGGGGCGGGCCTGCCAGAGGGCGAGGAAGGAGGAGGCCAGGATGATGCCGAAGACGGTGTTGGTGAAGGTGCCGGCCAGGGTGGCGGCCCGGTAGGTGGAGTAGCGGCGGAAGGACCCGCGCGCGACGGCGGCGTAGAGCCCGGGCGCATTCGGCATATTGTCTCCTTGTCGACAAATACGGGCACAGGACGGCCCGCAGGCGTCCGCGCACGCCCCAGTGGCTCCGACCTGCCGGACCCGGGGGTACCGGGCCGATCGGGCGGAGCTGCCAGAACCGGGTGCGCTATGTGGTTTGCACCTTTCACCGTACCGCCGGGCCCCGAGCCCCGCACCCGGTTTTCACTGGCGCCCTGACCGACCCCCGGACCGGGCTCCCACCACCCCCGCCCGCCCCCGGAAGCTCCACGCGCACCCCGAACTCGCCGCGAGCACACGCCCGCCAGAGGCCGACGACACCTGAGCGCCAGTCAAATAGCACATAATCTCGGCATGACCGTGAGCACCCGCCGCCAGGCCAAACGGGCCCTGCGACGCCAGGCCCGCCGCGCCCTCCCGCTCTGGCGCCGACTCCTGCCCACCTGGCGGGTCGTCCTCGGCACCGTCGTCACCCTGCTGATGACCGCCGTCGCCGCCTTCGCCGTGCTCTACGTCATCGTCCCGGTACCCGACCCCAACGCCCACGCCGTCGCCCAGAACAACATCTACCTCTACTCCGACGGCGCCACCGAGATCGCCCGCACCGGCGCCGTCAACCGCACCGACGTCACCATCGACAAGATCCCGCTCGACACCCAGCACGCCGTCGTCTCCGCCGAGGACCGCACCTTCTACCAGAACCGCGGCATCGACCTGAAGGGCATGCTCCGCGCCGGCTGGAACACCCTCATCGGCAAGGGCACGCAAGGCGGCTCCACCATCACCCAGCAGTACGTCAAGAACTACTACCTGACCCAGGACCAGACCATCGCCCGCAAGGGCCGCGAACTGTTCATCGCCCTCAAGGTCGACCAGCAGCGCGACAAGAACGAGATCCTGGCCGGCTACCTCAACAGCAGCTACTTCGGCCGCGGCGCCTACGGCATCCAGAGCGCCGCCCACGCCTACTACGGCACCGACGTCTCCGAACTCACCCCCGCCCAGGGCGCCTACCTCGCCGCGCTCCTCCAGGCCCCCAGCTCCTACGACGTCAAGACCGCCAAGCCCGCCAACCGCGACAAGGCCATCGCCCGCTGGAACTACACCCTCGACGGCATGGTCCAACTCGGCTTCCTCAGCGCCGCCGACCGCGCCGCCGAGACCTTCCCCGAACCCATCGACCCCCAGCCCACCACCGGACTCTCCGGACAGGCCGGCTACCTCGTCGGCGTCGCCGACGACTACCTCACCTCCGCCGGCATCATCGACGCCGCCACCCTCAAGGCCGGCGGCTGGCGCATCACCACCACCTTCGACAGGCCCAAGCAGGACGCCTTCACCAAGGCCGTCCAACAGGAACTCACCGACGAACTCGACCCCAAGAGCCGACCCACCACCGACACCGACGTCCGCGTCGCCGGCGCCTCCGTCGAACCCGCCACCGGCCGCGTCGTCGCCGTCTACGGTGGACCCGACTACGCCAAACAGCCCTACAACGACGCGCTGCGCCAGGACAACCAGATCGGCTCCACCTTCAAGCCCATCGACCTCGCTGCCGGCCTCGTCGCCCAGCACGCCCCCGACGGCCACCCGATCACCCCCGACACCCGCTACGACGGCACCAGCGAACGCCACGTCACCGGCGGCCCCACCCCGTACGCACCGCCCAACGAGGACGACATCGACTACGGCAACATCACGCTGCGCTACGCCATGGTGAAGTCCGTCAACTCCGTGTACGCGCAGGAGGGCGTCGACGCCGGACTCGCCCGCGTCCGCGACACCGCCGTCAAGCTCGGCATCCCCGACAACGTCCCCGGCATGGACCCGTCCAACACCTCGATGACCCTCGGCACCGCCACCCCCAGCGCCCTCGACCTGGCCGGCGTCTACGCCGCCCTCGCCAACCACGGCCAGGCGCACACCCCGTGGTCCGTACTCAAACTCGAACGCCTCAACACCGGCTCCGGATCCATCGACGTACCCAAGATGCCGGACCACGCCGCCACCGACGCCCTCGACCGGCAGACCGCCGACACCGTCACCGACGTCCTGCGCGACGTCGTCACCCGCGGCACCGGCAACGCCGCCCTCGACCTCGGCCGGCCCGCCGCCGGCAAGACCGGCACCACCGACTCCAACCTCTCCGCCTGGTTCGCCGGGTTCACCCCCCAACTCACCACCACCGTCGGCCTGTTCCGGGAGAACCCGAAGACCCACGCCAAGGAGCCGCTGGCCGGCACCGCCGGCCTCACCCGGATCAACGGCGGCACCTTCCCCACCAAGATCTGGACCGCCTACATGACCGACGCCCTCGACGGCACCGAGGTCAAGCACTTCGACCTCCAGACCGGACACGGCAACGGCGGCGGCCAGTACAACTGGCCCACCGGCAGCGCCCCCGCGAGCACCACGCCCAGCCCCGGCACCACCCCCACCCCCGGCGCCACGCCCCCCGGCACCGCGCCCGCACCCACCCCCACCGCCGCCGCACCGGCCCGGCCCACGGCCACCCCCGGCGAGCCGACACCCGGCCCCGCCGCCCCCAGCCCCCAGGCCCCCGCACCCACCCCCACCCAGGACCAGCCGAGCGCCACCCCCCGCCCCAGCCAGACGCACCAGCCCAAGCCCACGCCCCCGGCCTCCGCCACCGCGCCGCCCACGGGCGCGGCGACACAGCCCGCGGCGCCGTGACGCGGACGGCTCCGGCCCGCCGCCGCTACCCCGCCACCAACTCCCGCTCCAACGGCGTCCGGAACCGCGGCGTCACCCGCACCTCCCCCAGCCAGCCCGCCAACCGCGCCGCCTCCCCCGCGATCGCCGCCTCCGCCTCCACCCCGACGTCCCCGAACAACCGCCACACCAGCTCACCATCGGCACGCTGCGCCCACCCGCCGACCACCCGGCCGCACCACCACACCGTCGGACCGGCGTTCCCCGCCCGGTCGAACAACGCCGGGACGTCCTCCGGCCGCAGGTACCAGTCCCGCCCGCGCCAGCCCATCACCGTCGGATCCAGCCCCGGCAACAGCGCCGCCCACGGCTCCGGCCCGCCCACCGGCTCCGCGTCCCCCGGCAGGACCAGTGCGGGCACCCCACCGGACAGCTCCACCGCCTCGGCTCCGACGTCCGCCAGCGCCTTGCGGGTGTCCCCCAGCGTCCAGCCCGTCCACCACTTCACGTCCTCGACCGTGGCCGGCCCGTACGAGGCCAGCCAGCGCCGCGCCACCTCCGCCTTCGCCTCCCGCACCGGCACGTCCGGCCACTGCGGCACCGGCGCCCACGGGTAGCTGCTGCTCAGCCACGACCCCCGCGGACGGCCGCGCCGCACGTGCCCGTCCGCCGCCAGCAGCCGCAGCAGCCGGCTGCCGACGCTCTGCTTGGCCTCGTACGGCTTGCCCGCCGACATCAGCATCTGCTCGCGCAACTCCGGCACGTCCTCGCCGAGTTGCTGCGTCGTCGCCTCGCCGCGGCGCGCCAGCGCGGCCAGCACCGCACGCTCCGCCGCCGCCAGCCGGGCCTCGTCCCAGCCCTGGGCGTGGTCCCGCAGGTGCTTCAGCAGCGTCGCCCGCTCCTTCGCGGCGATCGCCCGCGCCGTCGACGAACTCACGTACGGCGCGAACTCCTCCGTCACGGCGAATATCGTCCGCCGCATCGACAGCAGCTTCACCAGCGAGACGTCCTCGTAGAGCGCCCGCTCCACCTCGGCCGCCGACGGCTCCAGCAACCGGGCGCACGCCGACAGGTACACCGTCGCGGCGTCCGTCGCGTGCAGCCCGACGACCGCGTCCGCCGCCTCCTCCACCCACGCCACGCGGGCGGACGGCGCCAGCAGGTGCCGCCACCCCACCCGGGCCCGCCGCTCGTCGTCCCCGATCACCGGCACACGCGTCGTCATGCCCGGACCGTACCGCCAGGCACCGACAATCCACGGCCGGGACGCGTCAGTCCACCGGCCGGAACCGGTCCTCGACCTCCCAGCCCGCACCGAGCTCCCGGCGCAACGCGTCCAGGGCCGCCCGGGCGCGGGCGTTGAAGCGCGCCTTCTCCTCCTCCGGCCACGGGGACGGGTCCGGCGGGTAGTCCCAGTCGATCGAGGACTGGAACCAGTCGGACAGCCCGCCCAGCTCCGCCGCGAGCTCCGCACCGATCGGCAGCCGGTCGAGCTCGATCGGGTGCCCGTACGGGCTGTCGACGTCGTCGGGCCACAGCGGCACGTCGACGCCCGCCTCGAAGAAGTAGCGCAGCCGCACCACGGCCGGACGCCTCCCCGCACGCTTCCAGGGTCTCGGAAGCCTCACAGGTAGAGGCCGGTCGAGCCCTCGGTGTCACCGAAGCGCATCGCCGCGACGGCGTGCAGGTCGCGCTCGCGCAGCAGCACGTAGGTGGCGCCGCGGACCTCCACCTCCAGCTTGTCCTCCGGGTCGTACAGGACGCGGTCACCCGGCTCCACCGCGCGCACGCTCTGGCCCACCGCGACGGCCTCCGCCCAGGCGCACCGCTTCGACAGCTCCGCGGTGGCCGGGATGATGATCCCGCCGGTGGAGTGGCGCTCGCCCTCACCGCTGTCCAGCTTCACCAGGACGCGGTCGTGCAGCATCCTGATCGGGAGCTTCTCGCCCAGGCGGTCGTGCCGGGGCACGTCGAGGGCGGTCCTGGCGGTCGGTTCGTCGTTCGTACTCACGATCCCGAAGGTACCGCCCCCGGGCGGACGGCGTGACGCTGGCCCGGCATGCGGAAGGCCGGGCGCTCAGCCGCGCCCGGCCCGTCGACGGACTCCGCTCAGCCCTTGCGGCGCTTCCGCGCCGAGGCCAGCAGCAGCACCACGCCCACGCCGACCAGCGCCACCGGAACGATCCGCTCCTTGCGCGGCTGCCCCTTCTCGTCCACGAACTGCGCCCGCAGCTTCTCCACCGCGCCGTTGGCCGCCACGTACGCGCGGGCCGTCTTCTCCTCGACCGCGGCGACGGCCTTGGCCTTCACCTGGGCACTGATCGTCGTCGGGTGGACGCGCATGGCGAGCTCGTCGAGGGTCTCCGCCAGCTTGGTGCGGGTCCGGGCGATGTCCGCCTCGATCTGGGCGGTCGTCCGCGCCGACTTGTCCTGCGTGCTCGCCTCGCCCACTCGGGCCACCCCATTCACTTCACTGATGCTGTCCTGTGCGACTGACCCAGTCTGTCAGTTGCCGGGCAGCGCCGCGCGGCCCCACCCACCATCAGAGGTAAGTTTGCCGTGGTACGACCCCGTCCACGCAACAGGAGAGTCAGACCGTGAGTGAGCGTCTCCAGCCCGGCGACAACGCGCCCGCCTTCACCCTGCCCGACGCCGACGGCAAGCAGGTCTCGCTGGCCGACCACCTCGGCCGCAAGGTGATCGTCTACTTCTACCCGGCCGCCCTCACCCCCGGCTGCACCAAGCAGGCCTGCGACTTCACCGACAACCTGGAGGCCTTCGCGGGCGCCGGCTACGACGTCATCGGCATCTCGCCGGACAAGCCGGAGAAGCTCGGCAAGTTCCGCGAGACCGAGGACCTCAAGGTCACCCTGCTGTCCGACCCGGACAAGGAGGTGCTGACGGCCTACGGCGCGTTCGGCGAGAAGAAGCTGTACGGCAAGACCGTCACCGGCGTCATCCGCTCCACCGTGATCGTGGACGAGCAGGGCAAGGTCGAGCACGCCCTCTACAACGTCAAGGCGACCGGGCACGTCGCCAAGCTCCTGCGCGACCTCAAGGTCGAGGCCTAAGGACGAAGAGGCGGTGGCGGCGCACCCCCCGACCGGGTGCACCGCCACCGCCGTCCGTCACCCCGGCGGGCCGCTGCCGTCAGCAGGCGCCGAGGTCGCTCCAGACGCCCCACGCGCCGCTCGCCGCGGGGTCGTCGCCCTTGGTCCACCACTTGTTCTGGTAGTAGTGGCCCTTCCACGACACCTTGGTGGTCGAGGCGTAGGTGGTGCCCGCGTCCCAGCCCGGCGCGCCCGTGCAGGCGCCCCCGGTCGGGGTGGCGGTGGGCGTCGCGGTCGCCGTCGGGGTGGCGGTGGGCGTCGCGGTCGGGGAAGCCGTAGCGGTCGGGGTCGAGGTCGGCGTGGCCGTGGCGGTGGGCGTGGCCGTCGGGGTCGAGGTCGGCGTCACCGTCGGGGTGGGCGTCGGCGTCGGCGTCTGGCCGCCCCCGTCCACCGCGCCCCGGGTCAGGTCACCCTTGATCCCGTACAGCGTCCCGCCCACGTTGACCGTCCAGTTCGACGGCGTCGACACCGGCAGGTAGTAGACGAAGTCCATGTCCACCGAAGCGCCCGGAGCCAGCGACTGCCAGCCGGGCAGCTTGACCGACACCCGGTTGTAGGTGCCCTTCAGACCGCCGGCGTTGCCCGGGCCCGGGTTGTCCTGGCGGATCACCTGGAGGCCGAAGCCGGACTGGTCCTTGGCGTTGCCCGGCGCCGAGTTGGAGTAGTCGAACTGGAACTCCGTGCCGCCCGGCAGGGTCACCGTCGAGTTGTTGACGATGTGGATCTTCGGGTTGATCGGGTAGTTCGAGTCGCCCAGCGCGAAGTTGGTGAACGACACGTCGATCGGCAGGGTCTGCTGCGGCAGCGCGACCGTCGACCGGACCGCGCCGTACGGCGACGCCGCCTTGAACTTGTCGTACATCAGCGAGGTCAGCGTCGACCCGGGCACGTACTCGCCCTTGCCGCCGTTGGCCGCCGGGTCCCACTTGTAGTCGCCCGCGAGCTCCCAGATCATCGCGCCGCCGGCGCCCTGGTTGACGATGTAGTCCGCCTTCGCGCCCACCGACTGCTCGTCCTCGGTGGAGAGGAACACCTTCTTGGTGTCGTTCCACAGCCACGGCGCGACCAGGCTGTCGCTGTAGTTGCGGCTGTAGGTGCCCTGCAGCGCGGTGTCCGCCACGCCGTACTTGGCGAGGTAGTCGGGCAGGATGCCCTTCTCCAGGTTCTTCGCGTGCCACATCGGGTTCGACCCGGCCGGGGACTCCTTGCCCGCGTCGTCCTTGTCGTTCCAGATGTTGTCGATGCCGACCGCGCCGTCACCGCACGAGGTCAGGCCCGAACCGACCGGGCAGGTCGTCGCGGAGGCGGTGCCCCAGAGGCCGTTCGTGCCGCCGGAGACGTTCTTGAACCCGCGGGTGTAGTACGGCAGACCGACGTTGATCCGGCCGCCCGGCATCGCGCCGCGGAAGTAGTGGTACGCCCAGTCCGCGTTGAGGTAGCCGATGCCGCCGTACTGCGAGGTGCCGTAGACGTTGGCGGCCGCCAGCTCGGCGTCCTTGCCGTCGTCGTAGAGCGAGGCGTTCGGGCCGACGTACTTGTTCCAGGCGCCGTGCAGGTCGTACGACATGATGTTGACGTAGTCCAGGTACTGCGTCACCTGGAACGTCTCCATGCCGCGCAGCAGGTAGCCGGACGACGGGGCCGCGACCGAGAGCAGGTAGTGCCGGCCGTCGGCGGCGCCCGCCCGGTCCAGGTTCTCGCGCAGCGTCTTCATCAGCGCCGCGTAACCCTTGGCCAGCGAACCGCGTTTGGCGTTCGCGAGCTGCCAGTCCAGCGGGTTGCCGGCGTCCTTCATCGAGGTCGGGTACTCGTAGTCGATGTCGACGCCGTTGAAGCCGTACTTGCGGATGAAGTCCACGGACGACGCGGCGAAGGTGTCGATGCCGGCCTGGTTGACGCTGCCGTCCGGGTTGACGGTCAGCGAGTAGAAGCCGCCGGTGTTCACCCGGGAGCCGCTGTCGTCGAAGTAGCCGCCGGTCTCGGTCCAACCGCCCACCGAGATCAGGGTCTTGACGTTCGGGTACTGCTTCTTGAACTTCGTCAGCAGGTTGAAGTGCCCCTTGTAGGGCAGCGTCGGGTCCAGCTGCGCGGCCGGCACGCCCGGGAAGTCGATCCCGGTGGCCGGGTTGGTCGGGCCGTCCGTGCCGACGGACAGCTTGTTGTCGCCGCCGACGTGCCCGAACGCGTAGTTGAGGTGGGTCACCTTGTCCCACGGGACGTCGCTCACCAGGTACGGCTGGTCGCCGTTCTTGCCGGTGCGCCAGCCCGTGAAGTACCCGATGATGCGGCGCTGGTGGTCCGCGCCCATCTTCTCGCGGCCGCCGGTGTCGTACACCGAGCAGTACGGGACGTCCACCCCGGGCGTCTGGTACATGCCGTCGGGACGACAGGCCGAATTGTCGACGGCCGCCGACGCCTGCGAGGGCGCCGCACCCAGCGTCGCCATCAACAGCCCGGCCAGCCCGGCCGCGGCCACCGAGGCGAACCCGGCCCGGGCACTCATACGACGGACGCCTGCGGTGGGACGCCGCTCCGCCATGCTTCGGATCAACACTCGGTCCTCCAGGAGAGAGTGTCGGCGCGTGCCTGTGGGGGAGCACGCACGTGGGGGATTCCAATTGGCGCCGAAGCTATGTGGTCTGAACCAGACAGGTCAATAGGTCTGTACCAATTGGCAAACAACTCCCAAACATCCCGAAAGACCGTAACCAACTCCCCACTCGGTCGTTCGCATACCGGGGGACGGGCGCACACCAGCCCGACGGGGGAACACCATGACGATCAAGTACACCCGCGAACTGCTCGCCTCACTCGCCGCCGAGTCGAGCAGCGTGAACGAGATGATGCGCAAGCTCGGCGTGCCGATGGCGGGCGGCACACACAGCTACCTGAGCAGGCGGCTCCGGCACTACGGCATCGACACCTCGCACTTCAACGAGGGCCGGCCCGACTACGGCCGCCGCCGCTACCCGCGGGAGGTCCTGGCCGAGGCTGCCGTGAACAGCGACAGCATCAACGGAATGATGGCGTACCTCGGCGTCACGCCGTACGACAGCCTCTACTCGTACATGAAGAAGCGCCTCGCCGAATTCGGCATCGACACCAGCCACTTCACCCTCCGGGGCGACGTCCGCAACAGGGCGGAAGCCATCCCCAAGGACGCGCTGGCGCAGGCCGTGGCCGCCCACCGGAGCTACCGCGCCGTGATCCTCGCCCTTGGGATGATCGACTGCGGCAACTCGCGGACCTTGGTGCGGGAGGCCATCGACCACCACCGGCTCGACACCAGCCACTTCACCGGACAGGCGCACAACAAAGGGCAGAAGACCGGACCTCGGCGCACGGCTGACGAGTTGCTGGTGCTGCGCCCGCCGGGAAGCCAGCGCGTGCCGGGCGAGCGGCTCCGCACCATGCTCGTGCACATCGGGCACCCCGACGTCTGCGAACTGTGCGGCACTCCCCCGACCTGGCTGGGTAAGCCGATGACCCTGGAGGTGGACCACATCAACGGCGACTGGCTCGACAACAGGCGGGAGAACCTCCGCCTGCTCTGCCCCAACTGTCACTCCATCACGCCGACTTACTGCGGCCGGAACATGAATCGCAGCGGCACTCGATCGGACGCCGCCGCCTGAACCCTCCGGGTCCACCGAAAGTGACCACAGCGGGGGCCGCCAGCCGGTAGGCTTGTGCCGATGTGCGCCCGTACCCCAGCTGGCTAGAGGGGCATGCCTTAGGAGCATGTTGTCGTGGGTTCGAGTCCCACCGGGCGTACCGAGCAAAATGGCCCGTTTCCCTTCGATTCGAAGGGAAACGGGCCATCGCCGTTTCTGCCGGCCGTCAGCCCAACAGGTCCTTCACCACAGGGGCCAGGGCCCGGAAGGCGTGGCCGCGGTGGCTGATGGCGTTCTTCTCGGCCGCGGTGAGCTCCGCGCAGGTGCGGGTTTCGCCGAGGGGCTGGAGGATCGGGTCGTAGCCGAAGCCGCCATCGCCCGCGGGGGCGGTGCGCAGGGTGCCGAGGAGGCGGCCCTCGACGACGCGTTCGGTGCCGTCGGGGAGGGCGAGGGCGGCGGCGCAGAAGAAGTGGGCGCCGCGGTGGGGTTCGGCGATGTCGGAGAGCTGGGCGAGGAGCAGGTCGAGGTTGGCGCGGTCGTCGCCGTGCTTGCCGGCCCAGCGGGCGGAGAAGATGCCGGGGGCGCCGTTCAGGACGTCGACGCACAGGCCGGAGTCGTCGGCGACGGCGGGCAGGCCGGTGGCGCGGGCGAGGGCGTGGGCCTTGAGGAGGGCGTTCTCGGCGAAGGTGACGCCGGTCTCGGGGACGTCCGGGATCTCGGGGTAGGCGTCGGCGCCGACGAGTTCGACGTCCAGGCCGGCCTCGCCGAGGATGGCGCGGAGTTCGGCGACCTTGTGCTGGTTACGGGTGGCGAGGATCAATCGGGTGGACATATCGCCCACCCTATCGGCAGCTGTCCGGCACCGGCGGGTCGTCAGCCGGTGCAGACGGAGCCGAGGTTGCCGGCCGCGTCGGCGAGGGGCTTGAGGTCGGGCGCCTCCTTGCGGTCGGCGGCCTGCTGGACCTTGTCGGCCTGGGTGCGCAGGTCGTTGACGGCCTTGACGACGTCGGTGTTCTTGGAGTTCCTGCCGAGTTGGTCGAGGTCGGTGCGCAGCTTCTGCAGGGCCTTGCCCTGGGCGGTGCCGGAGTCGTTGCTGGTGCTGCCGTAGGCGCTGGTCACGTCGGCGATGTCGGCGGTGACGCGGGCGGCGGTCGTGCCGCAGTCGAGGGCCTTCTGGGCGGCAGAGCAACTGACCGCGCTGAGGGGGAGGATGATGATCAGTCCTGCCACGGCGAGGGCGGCGGGACGGGCGATGCTGGACGGCATCCGGTCCTCCTGGGGGCGCGGGGGCGCGGGTTCCGTACGGGAGGACGTGTGCCGGCCGGGGCACGGTTCCCGCAACGGAGTGCTGCGGGAACCGTACGGGCTGCGGGCCCGGCGTGTACAGGCTGACGTACCCGAACGGGGCTCAGCCTTCGAGGGCCTTGCGCTGGATCTCGTCGAGCTCGGCGCAGCCGAGGGTGCCGAGGTCGAGGAGGCGGTCGAGGAGGGCGCGGTCGAAGGGGGCGCCTTCGGCGGTGCCCTGGACCTCGACGAAGCGGCCGTCGGAGGTGCAGACGATGTTCATGTCGGTCTCGGCGCGGACGTCCTCCTCGTACTGGAGGTCGAGCATGGGGAGGCCGTCGATGATGCCGACGCTGACGGCGCTGACGCCGCCGGTGATGGGCTGGCCCTTGGCCCGCAGGAGCTTGCGGTCGCGGGCCCAGGCGACGGCGTCGGCGAGGGCGACGTAGGCGCCGGTGATGGCGGCGGTGCGGGTGCCGCCGTCGGCCTGGAGGACGTCGCAGTCGAGGACGATGGTGTTCTCGGCGAGGGCGCGGTGGTCGACGACGGCGCGCAGGGAACGGCCGATGAGGCGGCTGATCTCGTGGGTGCGGCCGCCGATGCGGCCCTTGACGGCTTCGCGGTCGCCGCGGGTGTTGGTGGCGCGCGGGAGCATGGAGTATTCGGCGGTGACCCAGCCTTCGCCGCTGCCCTTGCGCCAGCGCGGGACGCCTTCGGTGACGCTGGCGGTGCACAGCACCTTGGTGTCGCCGTAGGAGATGAGGACGGAGCCTTCGGCGTGCTTGCTCCAGCCCCGTTCGATGGTGATGGGGCGGAGCTGGTCGGGGGTGCGGCCGTCGATGCGTGACATAGGCACCGAGCGTAGTCGCTCGGGCGGGGTGTTCCGGATGCGCGTCGGCCCGCCGTGCTCCCGGGAATCCTGGGGAGGGGCGGGCCGGGCGGTGGTGAGCCTTGGGTGGCTCAGCTCACATCATGTCCTCGATGTCCGCGGCGATCGGGTCGGCGTCGGTGCCGATGACGACCTGGATCGCGGTGCCCATCTTGACGACGCCGTGGGCGCCGGCGGCCTTCAGGGCGGCCTCGTCGACCAGGGAGGCGTCCTTGACCTCGGTGCGCAGGCGGGTGATGCAGCCCTCGACCTCTTCGATGTTGTCGATGCCGCCCAGACCGGCGACGATCTTCTCAGCCTTGCTGGCCATCTGATTCTCTCCCTTTGTCTCGGCCCGCCGGCTGCTCTGCCGGGCGCCGTCCTGCGCTGTGCTGGTACCACCCGGCCGGGGCCGGTGAGGTCGCTGCCGGGGGCTGACGCGGGTTCAGCGGTGGTCGTGCTGCTGGGCAGCGCGACCAGCATCACCCGGGTCGGTCCGGTCCGCCACGTTAGTCCACTTTTGGCCCAGTCCGGCGCGCACCGTCGCGGATCTTCGCCCGAGGATGACGATCAGCGGGGTTCCCGTCCCGGCGTGCGACCTGCGTCCTTCAGTGGTCTACACCAATATATGTGTACTCCGATGAACGCGGGAAGGACCCCGGGTGTTCCAGGGCTCCGCCCGAGGCTCCCGCAGGGGGTCGGCGGTCGGCAACTGCTCCCGGAGGGCGAAGCATGAGTTCGGCAGGCGCCACGGCCCCGCAGACCGTGTGGTGGCACACCTTCTACGGCGGCCTCCAGAAGATGGGCCGCTCCCTCCAGCTCCCGGTGGCGGTGCTCCCGGCGGCGGGCATCCTCAACCGGCTCGGGCAGCCCGACGTCTTCGGCTCGGACGGCCTCGGCTGGACGGACGTCGCCAAGGTCTTCGCCGCGGCCGGCGGCGCGCTGCTGGACTCAGCGCTCGGCCTGCCGCTGCTGTTCTGCATCGGCGTCGCGATCGGCATGGCGAAGAAGGCGGACGGCTCGACGGCGCTCGCGGCCGTGGTGGGCTTCCTCGTCTACTACAAGGTGCTGCACGCCTTCCCGGAGCACTGCAAGCCGCCGACGGTGCTGGTCAGCGACCAGTGCGTGAACTACGGGTCGGCGAAGGCGGCGGCCGCGACGTTCCAGAACCCGGGGGTGCTGGGCGGCATCCTGATCGGCCTGATGTCGGCCTGGCTGTGGGTGCGCTTCCACCGCACCAAGCTGGTCGACTGGCTCGGCTTCTTCAACGGCCGCCGGCTGGTGCCGATGATCACGGCGCTGGTCGGCATGCTCACCGCGGTCGTCGCGCTGTGGGTGTGGCCGCCGATCGGGCGGGGGCTCAACGACTTCAGCCAGAACCTGGCCGACCTCGGCGCGGGCGGCGCGGGTATCTTCGGCCTCTTCAACCGCGCGCTGCTGCTGATCGGCATGCACCAGCTGCTGAACACGTTCGTCTGGTTCCAGTTCGGCGAGTTCACCAAGCCGGACGGCACGATCGTGCACGGCGACATTCCGCGCTTCCTGGCCGGCGACCCGACGGCCGGGCAATTCCAGTCCGGGTTCTTCCCGATCATGATGTTCGCGCTGCCCGCCGCCGCGCTCGCGATCGCGCACGCGGCCAAGCCGCACCGCCGCAAGGAAATCTACGGCCTGATGCTCTCGGTGGGCCTGACCTCCTTCGTCACCGGCGTCACCGAGCCGATCGAGTACTCCTTCGCCTACATCGCCCCGGCCCTGTACGGCGTGCACGCGCTGCTGACCGGCGCCTCGATGGCCGTCACCTGGGGGCTCGGGGTGCACGACGGCTTCAGTTTCTCGGCCGGCCTGATCGACTACGTCATCAACTGGGGGCTGGCCAGGAAACCGTGGCTGATCATCGTCATCGGTCTCTGTTTCGCCGCGGTGTACTACGCGCTCTTCCGCTTCATCATCGTCAAGTTCGACCTGAAAACGCCGGGGCGGGAGGACGAGACCGAAGTCGAGGACGTCACCAAGGCCTGAACAGGGCGTGACTCGGGCTCACCCGCAATGGCCTCCGGACCCGTCGATCCGGAGGCCTTCGGCATATCGGGAAAGGACCTAATACCCGGACGGCAAAACAATTCCGATACGCGTTCGGCGACGACCCGGCGGGACCGACCGGCCGCCGGCGCTCCCGACCGCCGTGACGGACGTCGCAGCACACCCGCGCGGAGCCCCCGTGGCCGTTCGTTCACTCTCCGGCTCCGGGTCGGCACGGATCCGGCACCGGACCCTCACCGGACCGGCCGCCGGGCCCGCCCCGACCGGGCCGGAGCTTTTTGTTGCGCAATTAGCCAAAATCCCGCTCCCGGCGGGTAATCATGATCGACCTTCCGAAAGTAGGTTTCGATTTCATAGCGCTTCCCGACGGCACCGCTTTCCGGGGTTCCACCACTTCCCCACCCGTGCTACAAAACTGGTCTACACCACACGTGGTGTAGACCAGTTCGCGGTTCGGCCCCCCTGTGCACCGTCCCCCCGACCGACCCGCCATGCCGTTAGGAAGCCACCCCCATGAGTCAGTCTGCGCAGGCACCGGCGCCCGCCACGGCTCCGGCCACGCCAAGCCCCGCCAAGAAGTTCGGCCAGAACCTCCTCCAGGGTCTGCAGAAGATCGGCCGCAGCCTCCAGCTGCCCATCGCCGTTCTCCCCGCGGCCGGCCTGCTGCTGCGCCTCGGCCAGGACGACGTGTTCGGCAAGGACGGCCTCGGCTGGGACAAGGTCGCCGCGGTGTTCAACACCGCCGGCAGCGGCGTCTTCGACAACCTGGCGCTGCTGTTCGCGGTGGGCATCGCGATCGGCTTCGCGAAGAAGGCGGACGGCTCGACCGCGCTCGCCGCGCTGGTCGGCTTCCTGGTGTACAAGAACGTGCTGACCGCGTTCCCGATCACCGAGGGCCACATCGCCGACGGCAAGTGGGTCGCCCCGACCTACCAGAACCCGGGCGTCCTCGGCGGCATCGTGATCGGTCTGCTGGCCGCCGTGCTGTGGCAGAAGTACCACCGCACCAAGCTGGTCGACTGGCTCGGTTTCTTCAACGGCCGCCGCCTGGTGCCGATCCTCATGGCCTTCGTCGGCACCGCCGTCGGCGTGCTCTTCGCCCTGACCTGGGGCCCGATCGGCGACGCCATCAAGAGCATGAACGACACCCTGATCGGCGCCGGTGCGCTCGGTGCGGGCGCCTTCGGCCTGGTCAACCGCGGTCTGCTGCCGGTCGGCATGCACCAGTTCGTGAACTCCTTCGCCTGGTTCCAGACCGGTGACTTCACCAAGCCGGACGGCACCGTCGTCCACGGCGACCTGACCCGCTTCTTCGCCGGCGACCCGACCGCCGGACAGTTCATGTCGGGCTTCTACCCGATCATGATGTTCGCGCTGCCCGCCGCCGCGCTGGCCATCGCCCACGCCGCCAAGCCGCACCGCCGCAAGGCCATCACCGGCATGATGATGTCGCTGGCCCTGACCTCCTTCGTCACCGGTGTCACCGAGCCGATCGAGTTCGCCTTCGTCTTCATCGCCCCGGCCCTGTACGTCATCCACGCGCTCCTCACCGCCGTGTCGATGGCCGTCACCTGGGCGCTCGGCGTGCACGACGGCTTCACCTTCTCCGGCGGCCTGATCGACTACGTGCTCGCCTGGAACAAGGCCACCGAGCCGTGGCTGATCATCCCGATCGGCCTCGCCTTCGCGGCGCTGTACTACTTCCTGTTCCGCTTCGCGATCGCCAAGTTCGACCTCAAGACCCCCGGTCGCGAGGACGACGACGAGATCGAGGACGTCACCAAGGCCTGAGGCCCGCAACCGTCCCGCAGCAACGACTCCGCCCCGCCGCCACCCCCGTGAGCGGCGGGGCGGAGTCGTTCCCCCACCCGGTTCGAGCCCGGTAAGTGCGTCCTGCGGCGACGGACCAGGAGGAGGGTGCCGGCGCCGGCACCGACCAGCAGCGCGGCGCCACCCGCGATCAGGGCGGTGTGGTCACCGTCCGAGCCGGTGGAGGCCAGCTGCCCGGCCGGCGCCGACGCGGTCGCGCCGGTCGAGGCGGTCGCGCTGGTCGAGGCGGTCGGAGCGGGCGTCTCCGTCGAGGTCGTCCCGGCGGCCGGGGCGGACGTCGTGGCCGGGGCGGACGTGGTGGACCCGGTGGCCGGCGCGGACGTCGTGGCCGACGGCTCCTGCGTCGGCTTCGGCTTGGCCTTCGACGGCGACGACGACGGAGCGGGAGCCGAGGTCGAGGGCTTCGGCGCGTCGGCCACCCTGGTCACCTTGATCCGGTGGGTGTCGGACACCGGCGGGTCGACCGGGAACTGCAGCCGCCAGCCCTTGAGCTCGGAGCGGAGCGCGATGACCGGGCCGACGCCCCCGTCGCCCCCGCCCCGGGTGACGCCGATCCGGAAGTGGACCTCGGTCTTCTCGCCCGCCGGCACGATGATCTTGCCCGCGTCCGCCGCGACGACCCGCTTGCCCCCGACGGTCTTGATCTCCGGCTTGAGGTCCCATGGACTGCTCCCCGACCGGCACGGCCGGTTCCGGGCAGCACAAATCAAGCGTGCGTGGTGTGTGGACGGCCGGCCCGACGGGCCCGACCGGTCGAGAGCGGCCTCCCCAGCCGCTCACTTACAAGGACGTGTTCGGGGCCGGAAGGTCGCAGGTGGATTCGCAGAGATTTCCACGCGCCCGGGAACGCCGGCCGCCGGCCGTCGGAAAACGCCCGCCGACCTGCTCAGATCTCGTAGACGGCGCCCGGGCGGGCGAGGTCGACGGGGCCGGGGTAGGCGGCGGCGGCGTCGCGGCGGTTGTGCTCGGCGTCGGTCCACGGGGGGATGTGGGTGAGGACGAGGCGGCGGGCGCGGGCGGCCGTGGCGTGCTCGCCGGCCTCGCGGCCGTTGAGGTGGACGCCGAGGTAGGTGTCGCGGCCGTCGACGTACGCGGCCTCGCAGAGGAAGAGGTCGGCGTCCCGGGCGAGTTCGACGAGGTCGGCGCTCTCGCCGGTGTCGCCGGAGTAGACCAGGGACCGGCCGCCGTGTTCGAGCCGGAAGGCGAACGCGTCCACCGGGTGGGCGACCTGGGCGACGCCGATCCGGAACGGGCCGAGGTCGAAGACGCCCGGGGTGAGGGTGCGGAAGTCGAAGACCTCCTTCATCCCCGGGTTCTCCGGCATGTCGTAGGCGCGGGCGAGCCGCTCGGCGGTGCCGGCCGGGCCGTAGACGGGCATCGGGTCGGGGCAGCCCTCGGCGCGGTAGTTGCGGGCGACCCAGTAGGCGCACAGGTCGACGCAGTGGTCCGCGTGCAGGTGGCTCAGCAGGACGGCGTCGACGTCGTACAGGCTGGTGTACTTCTGCAGGGCGCCCAGCGCGCCGTTGCCGAGGTCGAGCACGACCTTGAAGCCGTCGGCCTCGACGAGGTAGCTGGAGCACGCGGACTCGGCGGACGGGAAGCTCCCCGAGCACCCCACCACGGTCAGTTTCATCCGAGCCCCTCCGCCCCGACACGTCCTGGCTGCTGCTGGAAAATGGCAGGACAGACCGGAGAACCGGCCGGTAGCACTGCGTTCGCGTTGTCGAGGGTAAGGGCGGAGCGGCACTTTGCCCCCGTCCCCGTGCCGGGCTGTGGCTGGAATCACCAGAACGCCGGGGCTCGGGGCGGGGGCTACGGTTCGGCTGCGGAACCGGGTCTCGGCGGCGGTCGGATCAGCGGTGGCCGGGGCGCTTGCGGGCCCAGGCGCGGATGGTCTCGGGGTACCAGCGGGGGTGGCCGCTGCCGTCGATGACGTCCGGCTCGGGCAGCAGCCCGTGGCGGCGGTAGTTGCGGACGGTCTCGGGCTGGACGTTGATGTGGTGCGCGACCTCGGCGTACGACCACAGCTGTTTACTCACGATGGCACCTCCGGATGGGGCGGGGGCGGACGTTCGTGAGCGCAGCCTCTCCAATCCTCGCCCGGCGGCCCGGTACAGATCGGGCGCGGTGGTCGATCCGTGACGAACCGGGAGCAACGCGCGGACAAATACTCAACTGTCACAGCGCTCACAGTGGTGGGGTTCACCACGGGCCGGTACGGTTCGCCGCATGAACGGCACTACTGGCATCTGGGTGGTCCTGGCCGTCGTGGGCGTCGCCGTCCTCGCGGCCGTCGCGTCGGCGCTGGTGCGGCGGTCCCGGCCGGCCTCCCGGCCCGCGACGCGCCCGGCCCCGCGCCCCGCCGGACCGGCCGGGCCCCGGCCCCGCCCGGCGGGCTCGGGCCGCTCCGGGCCGGCGCCGCAGGAGATCTGGTGGGCCGAGGTGCCGTTCGAGGACGGCCCCGGTTCGAAGGACCGCCCGTGCCTGGTGCTGCGGGTGGACGGCCGGACGGCGACCGTCGCGAAGATCACCAGCAAGCACCACGTCGAACGCCCGGGGGTGCTGCCGCTGCCGCCCGGTTCGGTGGACGACAGCCAGGGCCGGACCAGCTGGCTGGAGACCGACGAGCTGCGCCGGGTGCCGCTGTCGGCCTTCCGCCGCCGGGCCGGCACGGTGGACCGTCAGGTCTGGGACCGCGCCCAGCGGGCCCTGCAGGGCAGCTAGGGCCACGGCGCCAGGAGCCGCGCGAGGCGCCCTACGCCCAGAGCTGGCCCTGCAGCGCCTCGACGGCCGCCTCGGTGGACTCGGCGGTGTAGATGCCGGTGGACAGGTACTTCCAGCCGCCGTCCGCGACGACGAAGACGACGTCGGCCCGCTCCCCCGCCGCCGCGGCCTTGCGGCCGACGCCGATCGCGGCGTGCAGGATGGCGCCGGTGGAGACGCCCGCGAAGATGCCCTCCTGCTGGAGGAGTTCGCGGGTGCGCCGGACGGCGTCGGCGGAGCCGACCGAGAAGCGGGTGGTGAGCACCTCGGCGTCGTAAAGCTCGGGGACGAAGCCCTCGTCGAGGTTGCGCAGCCCGTACACGAGGTCGTCGTAGCGCGGTTCGGCGGCGACGATCCGCACGCCGGGGACCTTCTCGCGCAGGAAGCGGCCGACGCCCATGAGGGTGCCGGTGGTGCCGAGGCCGGCCACGAAGTGGGTGACGGTCGGCAGGTCGGCGAGGATCTCGGGGCCGGTGCCGGCGTAGTGGGCGCCCGCGTTGTCGGGGTTGCCGTACTGGTAGAGCATCACCCAGTCGGGGTGCTCGGCGGCGATCTCCTTGGCCATCCGGACGGCGGTGTTGGAGCCGCCCGCGGCCGGGGAGGAGATGATCTCGGCGCCCCACATGCGGAGCAGTTCGCGCCGTTCCTCGCTGGTGTTCTCCGGCATGACGCAGACCATCCGGTAGCCCTTGAGCTTGGCGGCCATGGCGAGCGAGATGCCGGTGTTGCCGCTGGTGGGTTCGAGGATGGTGCAGCCGGGGGTGAGCCGGCCGTCGGCCTCGGCCCGCTCGATCATGTGCAGCGCCGGGCGGTCCTTGATGGAGCCGGTGGGGTTGCGGTCCTCCAGCTTGGCCCAGAGGGTCACGAGGCCCTCCGCGTTGCCGGGAACGGCGGCGGACAGCCGCGGCAGGCGGACCAGCGGGGTGTTGCCGACGGCTTCGAGCGGACTGTCGTAACGCAAGGGAGGCCTCCGGCCACGGCGGTGAGGGTCGGGAAGGTGGCCCTGCCGGCCCGCCCGCGCGGGCGGGCCGGCAGGGCCGGGGATCAGCGGGCGCCGCCGGCCACGGCGGGCAGGATGGTGACGCTGTCGCCGTCGGCGACGGCGGTGGAGATGCCCTCCAGGAAGCGGACGTCCTCGTCGTTCAGGTAGACGTTGACGAAGCGGCGCAGCTCGCCGCCCTCCAGCAGGCGGGCGGCGATGCCCGGGTGGCGGGCGTCGAGGTCGGTGAAGAGCTCACCGAGGTTGCTGCCGGTGCCCTCGACGGCCTTGGCGCCGTCGGTGTAGGTGCGGAGGATGGTCGGGATGCGGACCTCGATGGCCATGGGTGCGCTCCTGTGCGAGTCGTGAGGTGGGTGGGCCGCAGCGGGCGCGGCGGGGTGGCGGGTTCCGGGGCGCGGCACGGCCTGCGGCGGCGGGCCCGGTGGGGCGTGGGCGGCTCAGCGCGAGCGCGCGGGCGTGCCGGGACAGATCGCACTGGCGAGCCGGCACAGGTCGACGTGCAGGCGCGCCACGAGGCGGGTGCCCGGGGCCTGGGTGCTCACATCGACGGAACGCATGGGCTCATCGTATAGATTCCCGACCCCGCTCCGACACGTCCGTCTCGGGATCCGGATGTTTTCGTTCCCTCTGGTGAGACTCGCCGGGGACGACGGCGGCCCGCCGCCCGTCCGGTGACGGTCGGCGGGCCGTGCCCGGGCGGGTGCGGGTCAGGCCGGGTAGGCCTCGACGACCTGGACGTCTTCCTCCGTGATCTCGCCGTCCACGATGCGGAACGAGCGGAACTGGTAGGCGTCCTCGGGGCCGTTCCCCTCGGCGGTGGAGACCAGGACGTAGTGGGCGAAGGGCTCGGAGGCGTAGCTCACGTCGGTGCGCGACGGGTAGGCCTCGGTCGCGGTGTGCGAGTGGTAGACGATCACGGGTTCCTCGTCGCGGTCGTCCATCTCGCGGTAGAGCTTGAGCAGGTCGCCCGAGTCGAACTCGTAGAAGGTGGGCGAGCGGGCGGCGTTGAGCATCGGGACGAACCGCTCGGGACGGCCGCTGCCGGCCGGTCCGGCGACCACGCCGCAGGCCTCGTCCGGGTGGTCGGCGCGGGCGTGGGCGACGATCCGGTCGCGCAGTTCTCGGGTGATGGTCAGCATGCGGTCAGGATAGCCACGCCCCGGCGGCTGTCCGCCGGGGCGTCCGGGGAGCGGTCAGCGGGTCTCGTCGGCGCCGGCCGGGGCGTGCAGGTGGTCGTGCGCGACGCCGTGGACGGCCTCGGGGCGGCGGCTCTTGAGCACCTGGTAGCCGACCACGAGCACGACGGCCCAGACCGGGAAGACGTACAGCGAGATCCGGTTGTCCTCGTCGAAGCCGATCAGGATGACGACCAGGACGAGGAAGGCGAGCGCGGCCCAGCTGACCCACGCGCCGCCGGGCGCCTTGAAGGTGGGGGCCGGCAGGTGGCCGGCCCGCCAGGCCTTGCGGTAGCGGATCTGGGCGATCAGGATCATCGCCCACGTCCACAGGCCGCAGACCGTGGCGACGGAGGTTATGTACTCGAACGCCCGGGCCGGGACGAGGTAGTTGAGCACCACGCCGGCACCCATCAGGATGCAGGACAGGGTGATCGCGAAGGCCGGCGTGCGGCGGGAGTTGAGCTTGGTGAGCTGCCCGGGGGCCTGTCCGCGCAGCGCGAGGTCTCGCAGCATGCGGCCGGTGGAGTACATGCCGGAGTTGCAGGAGGACAGTGCGGCGGTGAGCACGACGAAGTTGATGATGCCGGCCGCGGCGGGGATGCCGATCTTGCCGAAGGCGGCGACGAACGGGCTGACGCCGGGCTGGAACTCGGTCCACGGCACGAGGGAGAGGATGACCACGAGGGCGCCGATGTAGAACAGCGCGATGCGCCAGGGCAGGGTGTTGATGGCGCGCGGCAGGGTCTTCTCGGGGTTCTCGCTCTCGCCCGCGGTGACACCGACGAGTTCGACGCCCAGATAGGCGAACATGACGATCTGCAGGGTCATCACGGTGGCGCCGATGCCCTTGGGGAAGAAGCCGCCGTCCTGCCACAGGTGGGTGATCGACGCGGTGTCACCGGCCTTGCTGAAGCCGAGGGTGAGCACGCCGATGCCGATCAGGATCATGCCGATGATGGCGGTGACCTTGACCATCGAGAACCAGAACTCGATCTCGCCGAACAGCTTCACCGAGATCAGGTTGGCCGCGTAGAGGATGACGAGGAAGGACAGGGCGCTGACCCACTGCGGGAAGCCGGGCGCCCAGAACTTCACGTACACCGCGGCGGCGGTGGTCTCCGCCATTCCGGTGACGACCCAGAACAGCCAGTACGTCCAGCCGGTCACGTAGCCGGCGAAGGGGCCGAGGAACTCGCGCGCGTACTCGGCGAAGCTGCCGGACACCGGGCGGTAGGTGAGCAGTTCGCCGAGGGCCCGCATGATCGCGAAGATCACCACGCCGGCGACGGCGTAGGAGAGGATCAGGCTCGGGCCGGACTTGGAGATCGCCGTCCCGGCGCCGAGGAACAGGCCGGTGCCGATGGCGCCGCCGATCGCGATCATCTGGATCTGGCGGCTGCCGAGTCCCCGCTCGTAGCCCTCCTCGTCCGGTGTGGCGTCGACCACTTGGTCGTACTGCTGCTCGGCCATGGTGCACCGTCCTGGGTGGGTCTCGTGGGGTGGAGAAGTCGTACCACGCAGGGTTCGGAGAGCGGTGTTCATCTGAGCGTTATTTGAGCATGACCTGGTATGGTTCGCCCGATTTGAGCGGGAATGCCCCGGCAGATCGTCCACATCCTGGACAAATCAACCGGGGCGCGCCCGTGATCGGGCACGATCGACCGCAGGCGGACGACCGGGGCGGCGCAAGGACCTCAGTCCGCGATCGCCTCCAGCAGCGACTCCTGGAGCGCGCCCAGCCACAGGTACGCCATGACCAGCGGCTTGCGCTCGTCGCCGTCCGGCAGGTCGTAGAGGCCCTGCTCGTCCTCCTCGGTCACCTCCAGCCGGGCGCCCAGCGTCAGCCGCAGGTCGTTGAGCGCGCCCAGCCAGCGCAGGCAGTCCGGGGCGGGCAGCTTGAGCACGCCACCGCCGCCGAGGCCGTCCAGCGACCGGACGACGGACAGCGCGTCATCCCTCTTGCGGGCCCGCAGGTCGAGCTCGGTGTAGCGGCGGAACTCCGCGGCGGCCGCCTCGGCCTCCGCGTCCGCCGGCTTCGCCGGATCCCCGTAGGCGTCCGGGAAGAGCCGGGCCAGCGCCGGATCGGTGGGCGCCTCGGTCGGCCCCTCGGCGAACAGCGCCGCCAGCGGGTCGGCGGCCTCCCCGCCCGGGCCGGGGCCGATCAGCTCCAGCATCTGCACTTCCAGCGAGCGCAGGATGGAGGCCTCGACCTCGTCCAGCGCGATCGCCGCGCTCCCGCCACCGGTGCTCTCGAACAACCCAGCCATCTGTATCGGTCAGCCCGTCTTCGTCGTCACTCGTCGTTCGCACATCGGCCGCACGCCGGCCGCACGGCGGGGATCCGCCGGGGCCCTTGAGGTCAGTCGTGCTGCAGCGTGGCCCAGAGGCCGTAGCCGTGCATCGCCTGGACGTCGCGCTCCATCTCCTCGCGGGACCCGCTGGAGACGACCGCCCGGCCCTTGGTGTGGACGTCCATCATCAGCTTCCGCGCCTTGTCCTTCGGGTATCCGAAGTAGGCCTGGAAAACGTACTGGACGTAGCTCATCAGGTTGACCGGGTCGTTGTGCACGATGGTCACCCAGGGGGTGTCGGGCTCCGTCACCGGCAGTCCTTCGACCTCCGGGCGCTCGATCTCCACGGGCGCGACACTCACCGCCGGGTCCTCCTCGCTGCGCGTTCCCCGCGCTCGACGTCCATGCGCTTCCAGTGCCCATGCTGCCATCCGGGGGACCCCCAGGCGATTTCGCCCCGGCCCGGTCATGAGAAATCGTCAAACTGACGCTAAGTGGTAGTAGCATCATCCTCATGGACGCCACTTCAGTGCGCGCGGCCGGCTCGACCGCGCTGTTCACCGACCGCTACGAGCTCACCATGCTGCAGGCCGCCCTGCGCAGCGGGGCCGCGCACCGCCGCTCCGTCTTCGAGGTGTTCACCCGGCGGCTGCCGAACGGGCGGCGCTACGGGGTGATGGCCGGCACCGGCCGGGTGCTCGACGCGGTCGAGGACTTCCGCTTCACGCCCGCCCAGCTGGACTGGCTCGCCGGCCAGGGCGTCGTCGACGACGACACCCTGCGCTACCTCGCCGACTACCGCTTCACCGGCGACATCCACGGCTACCCCGAGGGCGAGGTCTACTTCCCCGGCTCGCCGCTGCTCACCGTCACCGGCACCTTCGCCGAGGCGGTGATCCTGGAGACCGTCATCCTCTCGATCCTCAACCACGACTCGGCGATCGCCGCCGCCGCCTCCCGGATGACCGCCGCCGCCGCCGGCCGCCCCGTCATCGAGATGGGCGCCCGCCGGGCCCACGAGCGGGCCGCCGTCTCCGCCGCCCGGGCCGCGTACGTGGCCGGGTTCGCCGCCACCTCCGACCTGGAGGCCGGCTTCACCCACGGCATCCCCACCACCGGCACGGCCGCGCACGCCTTCACCCTCGTCCACGACAGCGAGCGGGACGCCTTCCGGGCCCAGATCGCCTCCATGGGCAAGGGCACCACCCTGCTGGTCGACACCTACGACCTGCGCGAGGCCGTCCGCACCGCCGTCGAGGTGGCCGGGCCCGAACTCGGCGCCGTCCGGATCGACTCCGGCGACCTCACCCTGCTCGCCCACCGCGTCCGCCGCCAGCTCGACGAGCTCGGCGCCGAGAACACCCGGATCATCGTCACCTCCGACCTCGACGAGTACGCGATCGCCGCGCTCGCCGCCGCCCCCGTCGACGGGTACGGCGTCGGCACCAGCCTGGTCACCGGCAGCGGCCACCCGACCTGCGCCATGGTCTACAAGCTCGTCGCCCGCGCCGAGACCCCGGACGGGCCGCTGGTGCCCGTCGCCAAGCGCGCGGCCGGCGGCAAGACCAGCATCGGCGGCCGCAAGTGGGCCGCCCGCCGGCCCGACGCGGACGGCGTGGCCGAGGCCGAGGTGGTCGGCACCGGGCCCGTCCCGGCCGAGCTGGAGCCGCACCTGACGCAGGTGCCGCTCGTCCTGGCCGGCGAGACGGTCGGCCGCGAACCGCTCGGCGCCGCGCGCGACCGGCACGTCCGCGCCCGGGCCGCGCTGCCGCTGTCGGCCACTCAGCTCTCCAAGGGCGACCCGGTCCTGCCGACCGAACTGCACCTCTGAACACCGGGCGCGGGTGGCGGACGGCTCCACGGGCCTTCCGCCTCCGCGCGCCACTCCCTAGAGTCAGCCGTAGAGTTCCCATGGAGTCCCCGGGAACTCCCCGCGTACACCGTGACGACCGGCCGAGCCGGACGGCGGAGCGTACGCCCCGCGAACGATCCGCGCGCGCTCACCCGCCCGCGGGCCGGGCGCTCCCGGGGACCCCCACCACCGGGGCACCCGCTTCCACCGGACGCCCCCCACATTTCGAGGATGCGAGCCATGCACCGGGCACTGATCGTCGTCGACGTGCAGAACGACTTCTGCGAGGGCGGCAGCCTGGCCGTCGCCGGCGGCGCCGAGGTGGCCGCCGCCATCACCGACCTGATCGCCGAGTCCTCCGCCGGCTACCACCACATCCTCGCCACCCGCGACCACCACATCGACCCGGGCGACCACTTCTCCGCCGAGCCGGACTACGTCACCAGCTGGCCCGTGCACTGCGTCGCCGGCACCGAGGGCGTGGGCTTCCACCCCAACTTCGCGCCCGCCGTCATCTCCGGCGCGGTCGAGGCGGTGTTCGACAAGGGCGCCCACTCGGCCGCGTACAGCGGCTTCGAGGGGCTGGACGAGAACGGGCGCGGGCCGGTCGAGTGGCTGCGCGAGCGCCAGGTCGACGAGGTCGACGTGGTCGGCATCGCCACCGACCACTGCGTCCGGGCCACCGCGCTGGACGCGGCCAGGGCCGGCTTCACCACCCGCGTCCTGCTGGAGCTCACCGCGGGGGTCGCGGCGGGGACCACCGCCGCCGCGCTGGAGGAGCTCCGGGCGGCCGGGGTCGAGCTGGTGGGCGCTCCGGTGGTGCGCTGAGGCACCGCCAGTGCCACGGCCCTAGCCGAGGAGCTAGGCGAGGAGCAGTTCCACCACGTCCGTCCCGCCCTCCCGGAAGGCCTCGCGCAGCTCGCCGCCGACGGCCTCCGGGTCGGCGGCCAGGCGCGCCCCGCTGACGTAGACCACCCGGATCCCCAGGTACTCCATCCGGTGCTGGCCCCCGCGCACCCACGCGGCCTCCCCCTCGCTGACGCAGCGCAGGTCCGAGTCCACCTCCACCGCGACGCCGCGCTCCGGCCAGTACAGGTCCGGGACGGCGATGTACGTGCCGCCACGCATCCGCAGCTCCGGGCCGGCCAGCGGGACGGGCAGCAGCCACTCGTCCACCAGCCCGCCGAGCCGGTCCAGCACCGACTCCCGCTCGGCGGCCAGCAGTTCGTCCAGCGCCGCCCGCACCCGCGGCTCGGAGGTCAGCCCCGACTCGGCCAGTTCGGCCGCCAACTCCCGCACCGTGCACCGGCCCTCGGGCCGCGACACGGCCTCCCGCAGCACCGCCCGGACCGGCGCCGGGGCCATCCCGTCCGCCGTCCACTCGCACAGCGCGTCGGCCACCGCCCTGGCCACCGGCGCACAGGCCAGGCCGTGCACCGAGCGGGCCACCAACTCCCGTTCGGTGCGCCGGATCCGCACCTCGCCGACGTCCTTCAGGCGGCGCTGGCGCGGCACCAGGACGTCCACCCCGGTGACGGCCGGCAGCCGCGGCACGGCGGCGAAGCCGTACAGCGCGAGCGCCGCCGTGCCGGTGATCACCGCGCCCTCGCGGCGGCCCTCCTCGCGGCCGTTCTGCGCCGCGTACAGCAGCGCGGCCCACATCCGCTGCTCCGGCGTGGGCTCCCCGACCTGCAGCAGGTACACCCGGGGCAGGACGCGCTGCCAGGGGCCGCCCCGGCGGCAGTGCTCGGTGATGAGACGAGCCGGCACGCCCCGGGCGCGCAGCTGGCTAGCGGTGACGACGTTCTGCTGACGCTTCGCCAGCTCCTCCAGGGACGGCGGCGGCGAGGGGATGCGGTAGGTCATGCCGACACCATCCCCAACCGCCCGGACCTGCGAGCCACCGCCTGACGCACTGTTACCCAACCGTCGCGAAACCGGGACCAGCCCGCACTAAAGTCCCCATACCCTCACTCTTTCGGAGTAATGGATGCCAATATGCTTGTCCTATCTGATCGAAAACGATCACCGACCAGGTCGTCTGACCGAGGGTGACCAAAGGCATACGGCGAGACACCCTCCAGGCGTCACTCCCGCCCGCCGGATTGCCTAGGCTTACGTCATGTCACGTGACGAGACCGCAGGCCTCCGCGCGGCCCAACTCCGCCTCGGCCGCCTGCCCGGATACGTCCGCCGCCCGGACCCGGCCCGCCGCAGCGGCGAACAGGGCCATACGTACAAGAAGGGGTGGGAGGTCCGCTTCACCGCCCGCAGCGAAGCCGAGATAGCGGAGATCCGCGACCTCGTCGTCGCCGCCGGCTTCGCCCCCGCCAGACCCTTCTTCAAGGGCCACCAGCTCATCCAGCCCGTCTACGGCATGGCCGCCGTCCAGGCCTACCTGGCGGCGAGACAGGCGGCCGAGGAGCACGCCGCACGCACCGCCCTCGGCCGCCGACGACGCGTCACCGGCGCGCACTCCACCCACCCCTGCGAGGAGAGCGCGGGCACGACCGCCGCCGCCGCGAGCGCCGCCGGAGCCGCCGCCGCGGCAGCCGCACAGCTCGCCCGCCGACGGGCCATCGAAACCTTCCCCGCCCAGACCGAACGCAGCACCGCCGCGGACGACCGCATCTCCCCCGTGGAGGCCCGCCCGCACCACTGACGGACCGTCAACCTCTCCACGCCCCGGGCAGCATGCCCCCGGGGCGTGGCCGCACCACCCCCGGACGCCGGGAATCGGGCGCCCCGGTCGTGCGTGCGGTTGCGCGCGCACGCCTTCGCGCCGTAGGCGTGGACGCAGGCCGCCACAAGGCCTACGGTGGCACATCAACCGCCGCGCGACCCACGCCGACCTCACCGACAGCACGCCCCCGCACACCTCTGACCAGCCTCGACACGCTCACCCCCACGCCCCAGCGGCACTGCGCACCACCCTCCCGCCGATCCCCCCGCCGCCGCCGCACCGGCCGCGCCCGCACCGCGCCGCACCCGCCGGCACGGGAACCGGCCGAGCGGCGGCGGGATCCGGGCATTCCATCCGATTGGTCACCCAGCGCACCGAGGGCCTACCGTAGAGTGAGCACAGATGATCGACCGTCAGACACCCATCTCCCTTGCCGAGAAGCCGAGATGACCAACCGCCACCCGAGCTCCGCCGAGCCGCCCCCGAGGCCCGGCGAACCCGCCGGCCCACCGGGCCGGGCACCGGCCGACGCACCCCCGGGCATGCCCGCGGGCGCCTCCGCGCGCACGCCCGCGGACCTGGCCGCGGACCTGGCCGTCGACCTTCCGCTCGTCCTGCCCGCGGACGTGCCGGTGGACTTCGCCGCCTTCTGCGAACTCCACCGCCCGCGGTACCTCAGCTACGCCCGGGTCTGGCTCCCCGACCGCACCGAGGCGGCCACCGCGGTCCAACAGGCCTTCGCCGAAATCGCCGTCCACTGGCGCGAGTTGCTCGGCACCGCCAACCCCACCGCACACGCCTGGCAGATCCTGCGCGGCACCGTCGCCGAACACACGCGCCGACCCGTGCCCGCCACCCCGCAGCGCCACCCCGCCGACGACGACCTGGCGATCCTCCACTACGTCGTCGGCCTCGCCGCACCCGAGATCGCCGACGTCATCGGCACCGACACCGCCAGCGTGGCCGGCCGGCTCCGCCGCACCATGCACCGCGAGGCCTCCGGCTGGTGAGGCACTACGCGTGCCGCACGCCGGTCCCGTCGAACAGGTGGTGCACCGGGTCGTGGACCAGGTAGCGGGAGAACGACTCCACCGTGAACCGCGCCCCGTCACTCCGGCTCCCGGTCCGCCGCCACTGCTCCTCCCCCGCCACCGCGTCGAACGCCGCCGCCAGCACCTCGGCCGCCGCCACCAGCTCCTCCGCCACCACGGCGGGGCTCTGCTCCCCGTACCGCTCGGCGACGGCCGTCTCGTCCTGGTCCCAGTTGGCGAACAGCGGCCCGTCCTGCGTCAGCATCAGCCCCAGGCGCACGTGGAACAGCCGGAACACGTCCCGCACGTGGCACGCGTACTCCAGCGCCGACCACACCCCCGGCGCCGGCCGCCGGCGCACCGCGGCCCCGTCCGCCCCCAGCAGCGCCACCCAACCCGCCGCGTTCGCCCGGATCATGCCCGCGACGTCCTCCCGGACGACGGCCGGCGTCTCCAGCCCGCACTCCGGACAGGCGCGCTCCAGCACCCAGGTCCAGTCCTTGACGTCCGGCACGATGGCGGCGGTGTTCCCCGAATCACTCATGCCCCCAGCATGGAACCCGGCACACAGCCCCGACCAGCACCATGGCCGCCAACACCCACCGAATTGCCGCCACGGCACCTACCCCCGCCGCACCCGCCACCACACCCACCCGGCAAGCCCCCCGACGAGCAGAACCCCACCACCGACGAGCCCCCACACGACCCGGTACCACCCGGCCGACGCAGCAGCCCGGGGAACGACGGGCGCGGGGGAGTCGTCAGCGGACCGGGCATCGGGATACTGCGACTCCGCCCGGTGCACCAACGGATTCTCACGCGGCCCGCCGTCGACGGCGGGATTCGCCTCCAGGGCCTTGGCCGGCGCGAGGATCCCGTACCCGTACCTGCCGTTCGGCACAGCCGACGCATCGGCCGGCGCCGACGCCGACGTGATCATCCGGTTGATCACCTGCCCCGCCGACAACCCGGGGTAGGCGGCCCGGACGAGCGCGGCGGTGGCGGAGACGTAAGCGGCGGCATCCGAGGTCCCGTCCCCGACGCCGTAGCTCGACGTCGACTTGGCCGTGGCCTGGTAGATCGCCGTACCGGGTGCCACCAAGGTCGTCTCGGGCCCGGAGGTCGATCGCTCCCACACCGAGCCGTTCTCGCTGACGGCGCCCACGGCGACGACCCCGGGGAACGCCGCCGGATACTCCACCGACGCCCCGGAATCGCCGCTGTTCCCGGTGGCGGCCACCACCACGACGTCCTTGGCGACCGCGTAGAGGATCGCCTGCCGGGCGGCGGAATCGAGTCGGTCATAGCCCCCGACCGACAGGTTGACGACCTTCGCACCGTGATCGGCCGCGTAGCGAACGGCCAGCTCGATATCGGACTGCGGGAGCTCCGGGTGCTCACCGGCCGCCCTGATCCGAATCGGAAGGATCTTCGCCTTCGGCGCGAGGCCCATGACGCCCGATCCGGACCCGTGCCCGTGTCCCGCGATCAAGCTCGCGATCCCGGTGCCATGACCCTCGTCGTCCACGCGCCCGTCGGTCTTCGCGCCGGAGAAATCGGCTCCGGCGAGGACCTGCCCGGTCAGGTCCTGGTGGTCCGCCATGACACCGCTGTCCACCACAGAGACGATCACTCCCTCGCCCTGGCTGACGGGCCAGACCCTCGTCTCTGCCTGGTACTGCTTCAACGACCACTGCTGGTCGCGGATCTGATCCGCACCGGCGGGCGCCGACGCGCTCCCCCACAGCACGGCCCCAACAGCAAGCACGACACCGCAGCGCGCCAATCGGTCGCTCGTCAAGCCCGGTCACTCCAACTCAGCGCGGCAGCCAGGCCGCAGATCGGTGAGCTGCGGCCTGGCCGGTCGGATTGGCCCGCCCCCTACGGGGACAGCGCTCATTGCACCACGTTCGGATTGGCGGGCATGGTCGAGTTCCAGGTCTCCTCGTCCTCTACCAGGTAGTCCGGACGCTTGGCCCTCCTCGTGTCGCCCTTACCCGCGTGGGCCCCCGCCCAGGGCGGCGCAACTCCTTGCCCCGCTGCCCCTCCGGGACGCAGTTCAGTGGCTCCACGGGCCCGGGCGCGAACGCCCAAGCCGGATCCGCCCTCGGTGAAGGCCTCCTTCCTACCGGATTTGGCCGCTGGACGCCCCTCCCCTCCGACGACCCTGCCCAGGCTCCGTCCTGGAATGGCACCCGACTTCGCGGGGACAGCTTCACCTCCGGCTCCCACGACCACTCCGACACTGCTCGGCGCCCGATTGGTCGGCTTGTCTCCTCGTGGTGGCTCTTCGATCCCATCGGAGCCACTACCAGGCTGACTGTCCGTTACACCTGCGGTCACAGTCGCAAGGCCAGGGCGCGGAGGATTGCCCCGCGCTCCAGGTTCGGAAGCCTGGGGTTGGATGCCGGTCGCATGGCCGGAATCGGTAACGATCGGGACCTTCGACAGCGGCACAGCTGTTCCACCCCTGGCGCCGGATTCCGACGGCCCCTTCTTGCCTGCCTCTCCGGCATCCCGGACGTCGGCAGTTCGCGGCACTGACGGACGAGCTCGGCCTTCTCGCACCGCGCTCGCGTCGACGCTGCCTAATCCGTATGCGGCCATGGCTGAGCCGATGGCTGCCGGCCCATCCGCCTCCAAACCCGCCGGGGCGTCCTCCACGGTCCCCCGCCAGTTCCGATTCTTCGGCGGCTCACCCAGTGGGCTGGGCGCCTTCAGCATCGGGGTTGCCGTGCGGTAGTGCATGGCCAGGGTCTGCATGACGGTGGCGGCTTCGGCTTTCTTGCGGGCGGCCAGCGGGGTGGGGTCGTCGTCGGTGAAGGTGGTGACGGCGTCCTTGAACTGGGCCCAGTTGCCGGGTTCTTCGGGCATGTCGCGTTTCGCCTTGGCGATGGCGTCGGCGACGTGGTGGAGGGTGTTGGCCGCGTCGTTGGCGTAGGCGGCGGCGTGGTTGATGCGGTCGGCGAGGTGGAGCATGCGGGTGTGGAAGGCGTCGCTGGTGGTGCCTTCCCAGGTGGTGGCGGCTTCGGTGCTGGCGCGGGTGAGGGTGGTGCGGATGGCCTTGAGGGTGTCGGCGGCGCGGCGCCAGGGGTCGCCGGCGGCCATGACCTCGCCGGGGTTGAGGGCCTGGACCATGGCACGCAGCTGGGTGTGGCTGTACGCGCCGAAGTCGGTGTAGGCCACGGGCGAATCGCCTCCGTTCGTCAGCGGTCGGACTTGCCGCCGTGGTGGGCGGGCGGGGCGGTGGTCCGCTGGTAGGCGGCCTGGCTGGTGGCGGAGGGGGCGGCCACGGACCAGCCGTCGGAGGCGAGTTGGAGCGTGCCCGCGGTGTGCCGTTCGTGTTCCTCGTAGGTGGTGGCGGTGAGTTCGGCCTTCTTCTGGGCTTCGTCGACGGCCTGTTGGAGCTGGTTGAGGATGTCGCGGAGCGCGTCGCGCATGGTGTCGTAGCGACCGTGGAGTTCGGTGGCCTCGGCGAAGGTGCCGAGGGCGGTGCGGCCGATGGCGCTCTGGCCGTGGGTGGTGGTGCCGTCGGCGCGGTGCTGGAACTCGTCGAGGAGGAGCCGCACTTGGGCGGCGAAGGCGCGGAGCTGTTCGACCTCGACCCGGTAGCCCCGCCCCGCGGCGCCTTTGGGCCCCGTGCCCGTTCCCGTTCCCGTGCCAGTGCCCGCGGCCATCGGCGGCGCCTCCCCGGTACGTCCGTTTGACTAGGCCATGTCTAACACACGTGCGCCGCGCCAAACCCGTTGTGGCATCAGTTCGTTGACGCCGCCTGCGCCGCTGTCAGCGCTCCGCGGCAGAGGTGGTCGGCGTGGCGGGTGGTTTCGGGGAGGCGGTAGCGGCGGGCGAGGTGGAGGGTGGTGGCGACGGCGGCGCCGAGGCCGATGCGGTGGCCGACGGAGACGAAGACGGGCTTGACGCCGGGCTGGGTGCGGACGGCCCGGCCGACCTCCTCGCCGGTGGCGGGGTCGGTGAGGGGGCTGGTGGAGCCGCGCGGGGTGTCGGGGGCCTCGTGGTCGAAGGTGAACGGGGTCTTGGCGACGCCGAGGGTGCGCAGGCCGGTGAGGACGCCGAGGTGGCTGGCGAGGCCGAGGCGGCGGGGGTGGGCGAGGCCGTAGCCGTCGCAGACGACGAGGTCGGGGGTGCGGGTGAGGCCGGCGAGGGCGTCGAGGACGGCGGGGATCTCGCGGAAGGCGAGGAGTCCGGGGACGTACGGGAAGGGGATCCGCCCGGCGGCGGTGGCCTGCTCGACGACGTCGAGGGTGTCGGCGTCGAGGAGGACGGCGGCCGCGACGACGAGGTCCCGGTCGTCGTCGTAGGCGACGTCGACGCCGGCGACGAGCCGTACGGCGGCGGCGTCCGGGTCGTCGTGGGCCTGGACGAGCGGCCGGAGGCGCTCCTGTTCGGCGCGGGCCTCGGCCTCGGTGGTGGGCCAGTCGGCGGGGATGGGCACGGGCGGTTCCCCCTGAAGAGTGAAGGGTCGGTCCCGATCACCGTACCGAGGGGCCCGGACGACCCCGGGGTGAGCCCGTGCGCCCCCCGTGCCCCGGGGCCGCCGGCTTAGCCTGGACTTACCGAACTCCTGTTCCGGGTAGGACTCCTGGCGGCCTGCACCACCACGCCGGCCAGATCCCCCCGACCGCCCGTTTCCCCCGACGTGCGAAGGACCCCGCCATGCCGCGTCCGTCCGCTGCCCAGCTGTTCCTCGGTACGTTCACCGTCGTCGCCACCACCGTGGCGCTGCTGGCCGTCTCGGGCGCCTCGGGCGTCCTGGAGGTCGCGGTGCTGGTGGGGTTCGCCCTGGCGCTCGGCACGCTGGTGGCGCTGCTGCCCCTGCCGTCGAGGTCCGGACGGACGGCCCGGGTGCCGGCGCCGGCCGGGCACGAGTACGCCCGGCAGCGCTGATCCGCCGCCGGGCGTCCCGTTCGGGCGTCGCCGCTCCACCGGTCAGGCCGTGGAGACCACCACGGTCTTCGCGGCCTTGTCGTGGATGCACTGGCGGTAGGGCTTGTCGAAGACGCCGAAGAGCCCGTCGATGATCCACCACAGGACGGCGCAGCAGAGCACGGCGGGGAGGATGTAGACGGCGGCGCGGGTCCAGGCGGCGGACTGGGTGGGCGAGTTGCCGTCGACGAGCATGGCGACGCGGACCTTCATCGCCTTCTTGCCGAGGGTCTGGCCGTCCCGGCCGAGCATGAGGCCCTCGTAGACGAGGTAGAGGGCGCAGGCGAGCCAGAACGCGCCGGTCTCGCCGGAGCGGTCGCCGAGGCTCGCGAAGGGCAGGACGAGGAGCACGCCGATCACCTGGACGAGCAGGTAGTCGATGATCCGGGCGAGGATCCGGTTGGGCCAGCTGCCGATGGGCGGCATCCCGGGCACGGGTCCGGCGCCGGGGGATCCGTACGCGTTCGGGTCGTGGCCGGGCGGGTTCTGGCCGTAGGGGTCCTGTCCGTACGGCGGCCGGCCGTAGGTCTGCTGCCCGTACGGGGCCTGGCCGTAACCGGGTGCATCCTGGGGCGTGCCACCGTACGTGCCGCCGTACGCGCCGGGGCGGTCCTGGGGGGCGTCGGCGGGCGGCGGGCTTCCGTACGGGTCCGACGGCGTGCCTTCCGGCGTGCCGCCGCCCGGCTGCGGGGACTGCTTGTCGAAGGAGGGCTTGCCGCCCCCCTCCGGCTGAGGGCCTGAGGGGTCGTGGGTACTCATGCCCCGAGTAGAACATCACACATTCTCATGGTTTGGGATATTCAGTCCGTTTTGCACGGCGAGGGCAGGGATGACAGGGAGGGCGGTGAGCGCGGTGAGGGCAAGGAGCGGCCGAACTCCGCCGCTCAGTCGCGGACGACCCGGGTGCGCGCCGCCCGGTCGTGCCAGCCGCGCCGGGCCGAGCGGTCGAGCAGCGGCCAGAGCAGGGCGACGGGGACGAGGAGGGAGAGCTGTCTGACGACCCACCGCAGCAGTGACCGGCCGAGGCTCAGCCGGGTGCGGACGGCGGCGCTCGGGGAGGCGGCCGCGTCGGCCACCCGGATCCCGGTGAGCCGCTTGCCGAAGGTCTGGCCGGTGCGGGCGGTCGGCAGCACCTCGTAGAGCAGGCTGACGAAGAGCAGGATGCCGAGCAGGACGGCGATCTTGCCGACCACGACGTCGTCCACGAGCCACACCTGGACCTCGTGGCGGCTGAGGGCGCTGGCCATCCGGGCCTGGTCGAGCTTCTGCTGGATGTGGTCGGACACGGAGTTGCCGAGCGGGATCCCGGCCGCGGTGGCGACGACCGCGAGGACGGCGGTGTCGACGGCGCGCGCGACGAGACGCCGTCCGAGCCCGGCGGGCGGGGCGGGGGCGGGGCGGCGGCGCTTGGCGGCCTGCCGCTGCGGACGGGCGGCGGGGGTCGGCGCCGGGGCCGGGGCCTGGGCCGCCCCCGCTTCCGCAGCCTTGCCGGGCCCTTCCGAAGCGGGGGCGGATACGGCGAGAACCGGTTCTGCCACCGTCGCCCGCTCCGGCGCCCACACCGCCACCGAAGAAACCGGAGAAGCCGAAGAAGCCAGAGAAGCCGGAGCAGTCGTGGAAGTCGTGGCAGCCGGCGCAGCCGGAACGCCCCCGACGAGCACCGCCGCAGGGCCGCCGGCCACGCCGACCGCCACCGGATCGGCATCGACCGCCGCCGCCTCATCAACCGGAGTGCGCCCCTCGCCCGCGCGCCCCTCTTCTTCCCCGGGCGCCTCCGGAAGCACCCCCCACGAGACCCAGCGCGGCGCCCCGCCCGTCTCCATCAGCCCCCGCTGCGCCCGAGGATCGACCTGCCACCCGGACGCGTCCACCGCCATCGACGGCTCACCGGAGACACCGGAGGCACCAGGGCCACCGGCCTCCTCCCCGCCCGTCCGGAACACCGGCCCGCCGACCGGTTGCACGACCGGCCCGCCGACCGGCTCCACGACCGGCTCCATCCGTGGCCCCACGACGAACGACGCCCCGCCCTCCGTCTGGTCCAGGTACACCGGCCCGGTGTCCCCGGAGGCGCGCTCCCCGGCGCCGCCCGCGCCGCCCCCGCCGTCCGACGCGGCGGGCTCCGGCTCCCGGGCGGGGGCGGGCGGCGGCACCGGCCGCACCCCTGCCAGGGCACCGGCACCCGCCCCCGGCCGCCGGGCCGCGAAACGCGGCGGCTCCAGCACCTCGCCCTCCGCCGGGGCGGGCCGGCTGGTGCCCGGCACCCAGGCGGAGCCGCCCCAGTACCGGACGAAGCCCGGGATCGAGGGGTCGGGGTAGTAGCCCGGCTCGGGCCCGACCGCCGTATCCGCGCCGCCGGCGAAGGACTGGTCCGTCATGCAGGGTCTTCTTTCCTGGCAGGTCCCGGCGGCGCCACCGCGGCACGCCCGCCCGGCGGGCCCGCGGGCGGCCCGGGGCGCGGCGGGCGGCTACGCGGTCGGTGCGTGCGGGGGCATCACCGGAAGGGCGGACAGTCGCCGGGCAGTCACAAAGGGTAGTACCTCGGCGGACCGGTGACGGGAAGTTGGCGAATCACCGGACACCGGGAGCCCGCCCGGGGTATGGGATCCGGCCGCGCCGCCCCCTGGCGCGCGAATGCCGTCGCGCGCCCTCGCCCCATCCGTTCACAACCCCGGGCCGAACTTCCCGAAGAAATTCCGGAAACACGAGTAAGAGCCGGTGCGGACCGCTCTCTCAAAGGTCACAGGGCCCGAAACCGGGCACGAACCGAAGGCAGAGAGGAAGACGATCATGGATCGCCCCGTCAGCGTGGTCGAGCACGAGCTGGAGCTCAACCTGGTGCTCTCCCCCGAACACAGCGTCCCCGTCCAGGCCCGCCTGTCGTACGGCAGCCACGACCCGTACGCGGTCTACATCACCTTCCACCTGGACTCCGGCTCCCCGGTGACCTGGGTGTTCGCCCGCGAGCTGCTGGTCGAGGGCACGTTCCGCCCGTGCGGCCAGGGCGACGTGCGGATCTGGCCGACCCGCTCGGGCCGGCGCAGCGTGCTGTGCCTGGCGCTGAGCTCCCCCGCCGGGGACGCGCTGCTGGAGGCGCCGCTGCCGGTCGTCGCGGCCTGGCTGGAGCGGGCGCACCGGCTCGTCCCCCCGGGCAGCGAGCTGGCCGCGCTGGACATGGACGGCTCGCTCGCCGAGCTGCTCGCGTGAGGATCCGCCCCGACGGGGGCACCCGGCCGGACGGGGACCGGCCGCAGCGGCACCCGGCCCACCACCGGCCCGCACCCGACCCGACGCCGGGCCGGGCCCGGCGCGGCTCAGCGGGCCGCGGGGGCCTGCTGACGCTCGCGCGCGACGCCGGGTCCGCCGTCGCGCTGCCCGGGCAGCCGGACGACCGGTGCGCCGCCGGCCCGCCGCCGGGCCCTTATCCGGATGGCGGCGGCGAGCAGGAAGCAGAGCCCGACCCACGGGTAGACCGAGGTGGGCAGCTGGCGCAGCGGCCCCATGTGCAGGACGGCCGGCCCCTGCGGCTTGGCGGCCCACATCGCGAAGGAGAAGAACGCGAGGAGCGTGGCCCAGAACGCGGCCCGCCAGCGGACCCTGCGGACGGCCGCCGGGCGGGCGTGCTCGACGGAGGCCTCGGCGGCGAGCAGGACGAGCACCGGCACGCACCACACCCAGTGGTGGGTCCAGCTGATCGGGGAGATCAGCACGGCGGTGACGGCGGCGCAGCACACGCCCCAGGCCTCGGCGCGCGGCAGCCAGCGGGAGCTGCGGGCGGCCCAGGCCGCGACGAAGAGCCCGGCGACGGCGGCCGCGCCGGCCCCGAGGGTGGCGAGGGTGCCGGGGTCGGCGGTGTGCAGGAGGCGGGCGAAGGCGCCGCGCAGCGACTGGTTGTCGACGATCTCGGTCTTGCCGACCCGGGACGAGTCGTAGAGGTACCTGGTCCAGAAGCCCCAGGTGGCGTCGGGCAGGGCGACCGCGCCGATCAGGAAGGTGCCGAGGAAGGTGAGGCCGGCCACGAAGGCGGCCCGGATCCGGCCGGTGAGCAGCAGGTAGACGGCGAACAGGCCGGGGGTGAGCTTGAGGCCGGCCGCGATGCCGATCGCCACGCCCTTGCTGCGGCGGGCGTCCGGGCGGGTGAGGTCCCAGAGGATCAGGCAGGCGAGCGCGAGGTTGATCTGGCCGTAGCGGAGCGTGGTGAACACCGGTTCGAGCCAGACGCCGCAGCCGGTCACCAGGATCACGCCGAGCGGCCGCAGTTCCCTGCGCGGCCAGCCGACCAGCTTGAACGACAGGTGGGTGAGCAGCGCCAGCAGCCCGAGGTTGCCGAGAGTGATCGCCACCCGCAGGAACGGCACCGGGAACCAGGTCGTGGGGACGAACAGCATGGCCGCGAACGGGGGGTAGGTCGCGGGGAGGTTCCACTCGGTGACGCGCAGTGCGTACAGGTCGGTGCCGTTGGCGACGGCGGCGCCCTCGGCCCGGTAGACGATCATGTCGACCATCGAGGTGTGCACGAAGTGGCGGACCACGGCGTACACGACCAGGGAGAGCAACGCCACGGCCGAGACGGCCAGCAGCGGCCGGCGGGGGGCCTCGCGCAGGGAGCGGACGGGTGCGCCGAACGCGTGCTTCAGCCGTTCCGACAGGGGGCCGGGCGAGGGGTCGGGTGCGGTCCGCACCGGGCTGCGCTCGTCTTGCACCGCTGTCACTGTCCACTCCGTCCACCGCTCGGCCAACCAGCGACGATACCGGATGGCCGCCGGGCGGGCCCGGCCACGAACGGTCACGCAGGGTGACGAAAGGCCCGGGCCGGGTGTGCTCCGTCGCGGATCGGAGCACGCCCGGCCCGGGCGCGGGGAGGGGAAGCGGGTCCGGCCCGAGGTCAGCCGGTGTAGGCGCCGAAGGCCCGGGTGAAGTCCAGCGGCTGCTGGACGATGCTGCTGCAGCTCGCGTCGGCGTAGGCCTTCGCACCGCCGTCGCAGGCCTTGTCCCGGGTGCCGGACCACATCGCCAGCCAGGCCAGGTGCTTGCCGGCGGCGAAGTCGGCGAGCTGCTTGGCGTCGGCGACGGTGAACACCTCGCTGGCGACGTCGTTGACGCCGATCATCGGGGTGACGGCGACCTTGCGCCAGGCGGCCGCGTCGTCCAGCCCGAGCACGCTCTTCACCTGGGCCTGGGTCGCGGTGGCCGCGGCGATCGCGTACGTGCCCATCCGGCCCTGCGGGTTCGGGGCGACGCCGTCGCCGAAGTCCATCGCCATGATGTTGACGGCACCGATCGCGACGCCGGCGGCCTTGGCGCCGGCGACCAGGTCGACGCCGTCCTGGGTCAGGCCGGAGGGCAGCGCGGGCAGGGTGAAGGAGACGTCCAGGGGCCGGCCCTTGGCGGCGGCGGTCCGCTGGAGCTGGGCGATGGCCTGGGCGCGCCGGCCGTTGGCGGCGGCGTCGGCGATCGCGCCGCCCTCGACGTCGAAGTCGAGCCGGGTGAGGCCGTACGCGTCGACGACCTTCTGGTAGGCGGCGGCCAGGTCGGCGACGGAGGAGCACGCGGCGGCGAGCTCGGTGCCGTTGGCGCCGCCGAAGGACGCCCGGACGTCACCGCCGGCCGCCCGCAGCGCGCCGATCTGGGCGGCCACGGCGTCGGTGGAGAGGTCGCTGACGCCGCCCCACTTGGGGGTGCAGCCGCCGCCGGACACGACGAACGCGAGGTTGACGTTCTTCACGCCGGTGGCCTTGGCGGTGGCGACCAGGTCGTACGGCGGGTAGAGCGAGGTGTCGACGTACGGGGCGAAGCCGGCCCCGGCGGCGGGCGGGGGCACGGGCACACCGGTCGCCGTGGGGGTGGGGGCCGGGGTGGTCGGCTTCGTGGTCGCCGTCGCCGTCGCGGTCGGGCTGGGCTTGGCGGTCGCGGTCGCGGTCGCGGTGGGGGTAGCGGTGGGGGTCGCCGTCGCGGTGGGAGTCGCCGTGGCCGTCGCGGTCGGACGGCCCGAGGGGGTCGGCACGCTGCCGTCGCCGCCCTTGCAGGACGTGTGGTTGATCAGACAGTTGGCCGGCTCGCCCTGCGCCGCGCCGGCGCCCTGGGCGACGAAGCCGACCACGACGCTCTTGCCGGGCTCCAGCCGCTTGTCCCACGACTCCGGCCGGACGGTGACGTGCTGCCCGTCGGCGGTGAAGGTCGCGTTCCAGAGCGAGTCGATCCTCGCCCCGGCCGGGAGGTCGAAGGTGAGCGTCCAGTCGTCGATCGCCGCGGCGTCCGGGTTGGTCACCAGGTACTGGCCGGTGTAGCCGGAGTCCCAGGTGCTGGTCCGGCTGTAGACCGCGCCGAGCGAGGCGGCGCTCGCCGAGGTGGCGAGGACGACGGCACCTCCCGCGACCAGTGCGGCGGCCACCGCCGAGGCCCCGATGACGGCGCCCCTGCGGCTGCGCCTGCGGTGGCCGGAACGGCGGTCGGGCTGGATCGTCATGGGCGCGCTACCTCCGCGGGTGCCTACGGGAGACCGTCGGCCGGACGCGGGTGCGTGGGTGTGTCCGGACGGCCGTCCCGGCTCGGTCGGGTGACCGGCGGGACCGACGCTAGCGGCGCCGGAGGGCCGGAACGGGCCTGCTGAGCGAGGGGTAGAACTCCCTTAGGGGGCCGTTAAGGAAGACGTCCGGAGCGTCGGTCGGCGAACACGCTCAGGAAGTAGGCGGCGGCCTCCGGATCCGGTGCGGCGCCGCGCCAGCCGGCCGGCGCGGCGAGCTGCCCGGCGTCCAGCGGGAAGCCCGCCGTCATGTCCGGGTGGTCGCCCACCACCCGGACGGCTTCGGCCTCGGTGAATCCGGGCAGCGGGTACTCGGCGAACAGCGCGTCGCCGTCCCGTTCGAACGCCTCGACGCGCCAGCCCATCCCGTGAACTCCCTTGCACGAACGACTACTTCTGGAACAGCGCGGCACGGCTGCGGCGCCGCCCGGTGCGCGGGGAGGCGACCTCGGGGCGGGTCCGCAGGCGCAGGCGGAGCTCGGCGCCGCCGAGCACGGCGGAGCGGCCGAGGGCGAGGTCGCCGCCGGTGGACTCGGCGAGCTTGCGGACGATGTCCAGCCCGAGGCCGGTCGAGCCCTCGCCGCCGTGGCCCTCGCCGCGCTTGAGGGCGGCGGCCGGGTCGCTGAAGCCCGGGCCCGCGTCGCCGACCAGCACGATGACCGAGCCGTCCGTCGCGAGGACGTCCACCGAGAACGCGGTGCCGACCGCCGTGTGCCGGAACACGTTGCCGAGCAGCGCGTCCACCACCGCGGCCAGGTCGCCGCGCTGCACCGGCACCGGCAGGGGCCGGTCGGCCCCGGCGAGCTGCCAGCGGCGACCCTCGTCCTCGGCGAGCGCGGACCAGAAGCCGACCCGCTCGCGGAGCACCTCGGTGACGTCGCAGCCGACGGCGACGACGGGCGCGTCCCCGGGCGAGCGGCGGGCGGAGCGGATGATCTGGTCGACCTCGCGCTCCAGCTGGGCGACGGCGTGCCGGGTGGCGTCGGCGGCGTCGCCCTCGCCGAGGGAGGCGGCGTTGAGCCGCAGGACGGTGAGCGGGGTGCGCAGCCGGTGCGACAGGTCGGCGGCCAGTTCCCGTTCGGCGGCGAGGAGTTGGACCACCCGGTCGGCCATGGTGTTGAACGCGTGGCCGGCCTCCCGCAGTTCTTCGGGACTGCCGGCCGCCACCCGGCCGTCGACCGGCACCCGGACGGCGAGGTCGCCCGCGCCCAGCGAGCGGGCGGCGGAGGCGAGCCGGCGGGCCGAGGCGACGATCCGGGTGCCCATCCGGTCGGCGACCAGCACCGAGATGGCGACCAGGCCGAGCGCGACCGCGGAGAGGACCAGCCAGGCGGTGGTGACGCCGCGGGTGAGGTCGCCGTCGGCGACGAACACCTCGACGACGGCCGTCCGGCCGGTGTCGACCGCGACCGGCTGGAGGAGCGCGTAGCCGCCGGGCACCCCGACCGTGAAGGAGCGGCCCTGTCCGCTCGCGGTGGAGACGTCGGCCGCGGCGGCCCGGGCCTGACCGATGGTCGGTCCGCCGGGGCCGCCGTCGCCGGGCGCGACGGCGGGCGGCACCCTGGCGGGCAGGTGGACGGCCATCCGGTTCTGGGCGCCGGCGTCGGTGCTGGCCAGGGCGCGGTCGATGGCGTCCTGGTCGGTGGTGATGGCGAGGGCCGGGCCGAGCGCCGCGGCCTGCCGCTCGGCCGCGGTGAAGGCGCGGTCCCGGGCGGTCTGCTGGACCATCAGGCCGAGCGGGATGAGGAAGGCCAGCGCGACCATGGTGGTCCCGGCGACGGCCGCCTTGATCAGCGCCCAGCGCAGCGAGAGCCCGAACCGCCCGGTGTCCGGGCGCCTCATGTCCGGTGCTCCCCCTGGTCCCCGGCGGCCTCCAGCCGCACCCCGACGCCGCGGACGGTGTGCAGGTAGCGGGGGCTGGAGGCGGTCTCGCCGAGCTTGCGGCGCAGCCAGGAGAGGTGGACGTCGATGGTCTGGTCGCCGCCGTAGGTCTGCTGCCAGACCTCGGCGAGGATCTCCTTGCGCGGCACCACGACGCCGGGGCGGGCCGCGAGGAAGGCCAGCAGGTCGAACTCGCGGCGGGTCAGGTCGAGCAGCCGCCCGTCCAGGACGGCCTCGCGGCGCTGGAGGTCGATGGCCAGCCCGCCGACCCGCAGCACCTGGGCGACGGGGGCGGCTCCGCCGCCGATGCGGCGCAGCACGGCGGCCATCCGGGCGCTCAGGTGCTCTCCGGAGAAAGGTTTCACCAAGTAGTCGTCGGCGCCGTCGTTGAGCAGCCGGACGATCTCGGCTTCGTCGTCCCGGGCGGTGGAGATGATCACCGGCACGTTGGTCAGCCCTCTGATCATCTTGAGCGCCTCGCTGCCGTCCAGGTCGGGCAGCCCCAGGTCGAGGATCACCAGGTCGCAGCCGACCTGGGCGACCTCCCGCAGCGCCTCCAGGGCCGTGCCCACGCTGCGGACGGCGTGACCGGTGTCGGTCAGGTGCCGGATGAGCGCGGAACGTACGAAGGGGTCGTCCTCGACCACGAGCACTGTTGCCATGGCCCTGCACGGTACGCCATGGGCGGTCACTGGTCTGTACCTCGGGGGTCGGTCGGGGGGCGGCGGGGGCGCGGCCCGGACATTGTGCAACTCCCCTTCCTATTAACGGGGGTGCCGGTCCGCCCGGGCACGGAGTACGGCAGGATGTCCGCACGATGCGGAACGGACTGGTACAACTCGGCGCCTGGGCGGCGGCCACCGGGGCGGCGGTGGCGCTGTCCTGGTTCGGCGTGCACGCCGTGCTGACCGGCGACGCGTTCGAACAGCCCAAGGCCCTGCCGCTGCCCTCCCCGGCCACCGGCGGCGGCCCGCGCACGCCGACCGCGAGCCCGGGCGAGGAGCGGTCCGCGCCGCAGCCCGACGTGTCCGCCCAGCCCGTCTCCCCGTCCGCCTCGGCCTCCCGCGCGCCGGCCTCCACGGCCGCCGCCCCGCCGACCTCGCGCCGCCCGGTGCCCGCGGCCACCACGGCGACGTCCTCGGTGAAGAGCTACCCGGTGCCCGGCGGCCGGGTCGCCCTGGACATCCGCCCGGACCGGGCCTCGCTCGTCTCGGCCACCCCGGACCCGGGCTGGCAGATGCAGGTGTGGAACGGCGACCAGTGGATGCGGGTGGACTTCACCAAGGACAACCAGGCCAACTCGGTGTTCGTCTACTGGAACGGCCACCCGCCGATCGTCGAGACGGCGGTCCGCTGACGCCCCGCCGGCCGGGCCCCCGGGCTCACCAGCCCCGGAACGGCACGTACCCCGGCAGGTACGGCCCGGCGTAGCGCGAGCGGTCCACCAGCGTGTGCCGGGTCCCGCCGGGCATGCCGATCGCGGCGAGCGCCACCGTGCCGTGCCGGTCCCGCACGACGTACGGCTCGGCGAGCGAGACCGCGCCCCGGTCCACCGCGTAGTCGTACGCGTAGTACACGTCCGGCACGGCCACCGCGAGGTCCAGCACGCCGTCCCCGTGGCGGGCCAGGTGCCGGGCCAGCTCCCGCCCGCGCGGGCCGATCACCTGCACCAGCGAGGTGATCACGAACCGGGTGCCGGGCGCGTCCAGCACGTACGAGACGGTCTCCGGTTCGCCGGTCTCCGGCCCCGCGTAGGCGGTGCAGCGCAGGCCGAGCGCCTCCGTGTAGCGCCGGGCGGCCCGCTCGGCGTCGCCGACCGCGAAGACCACCGCGTCGGCGCGGCCCATCGGGACGAGGTCGGGCTCCTCGCCCCGGGCCGCGAGCCCGACCGGTCTCCCGGAGGGCCTCGGCCGCCGGAGGGGTCCGGCTGCGGTGTCGGTCATGACGTCCTCCCGGTGGGCGTACGGGACCACGACGGTCCCCCGCCCGCCGGTGTGGGGCCCGGCGGCACGGGTTCGTGGCTGGAGGGTGGCGCCGGGCCGACCTGCGCGCAACTGTTCCGTTTCATCCTGGTCAAGCTGTGCGCCGGGGCGGGAGAATCGGCCGCACCGCTGTACAGAATGCCCACCGGAGGACGGAGCCGCGATGCCCCCCGACCACTCCCCGAGCTCGCCCGGCTCGCCCAACTCCCCCACCCCGCAGGGCCCTTCCGCCACCGCGCCCGCCACCGCCACCGCGCCCGCGGCCGGCCCGGCCGGCGGCACGAACGACGCGATCGACGCGCTGGACGGCCGGCTGATCCGCCTGCTCGCCGAGGAGCCCCGGATCGGCGTACTGGAGTGCTCGCGCCGCCTCCAGGTGGCCCGCGGCACCGTGCAGGCCCGGCTGGACCGGCTCCAGGCCAAGGGCGTGATCGGCGGCTTCGGCCCCGAGGTGGACCCGGCCGCGCTGGGCTACCCGGTGACGGCCTTCGCGACCCTGGAGATCTCCCAGGGCCAGGGCGCGGACGTCCGGGCGCACCTGGCGAGCGTGCCCGAGGTGCTGGAACTGCACACGATCACCGGGGCCGGGGACATGATGGTGCGGATCGTGGCCCGCTCCAACGCCGACCTCCAGCGGGTGATCGACCGGGTGGTGGGCTTCGACGGGATCGTCCGCTCCTCGACGGCGATCGCCCTGGAGAACCCGGTCCCGTACCGCATCCTGCCGCTGGTGGACCAGGCCGCCGCCGAATAGCCGGGACCCGGTCGGCGCTCAGCAGGACGGAACGCTGCCGCCGCTCTTGAGCGCGTCCAGCGCCGAGACCGCCTCGGCGAGCGTGCCGACCGGCACCAGCCGCAGCTGCGCGGGCTTGTTCACGCCGGCGTCCGTGCACTCGTCCTTGGGCAGCAGGAACACCGTCGCACCGTCCCGCGCGGCCGCCTGCGTCTTCAGCGGCACGCCGCCCACCGCGCCGACGTTGCCCTGGTCGTCGATGGTGCCGGTGCCCGCGATGGTCAGCCCGCCGGTGAGGTCGCCGCCCTTGCCGTCGCCGGCCAGCTTGTCGATGATCCCGAGCGCCAGCATCTGGCCCGCGCTCGGGCCGCCCACGTCGCCGAGGTCGACCTTAACCTTGACCTGGTCCGGCGACAGGTGCAGGTAGGCGAGCGCGGCCGTGGTCGCGCTGTCCTGCGACTCGGTCATCTGCTGCGCCGTCTCCTGCTCGGCCTTGGCCGGGTTGCTCTGCGGGTACACCGACTCGGTCGGGCGCACCGCCTCGTTCGGGTCGACCCAGGCCTCCAGGGAGCGCCAGAGGGTGGTCCGCTCCCCCGGGTTGGTAGCCGAGATGGTGACCATCCGCAGCTCGCCCCCGGTGGTGCGCAGCGGCGCCCCGGTGATGGTGAGCACGGGCTTGTCGTGGTAGCTGCCGAGGGTGTCCGCGGTCACGCCGGGCCAGGTCAGCGTGTACGGCAGCGGGACGAACCCGGCCACCCCGAACAGCGCGGCGACCAGCACCCCGCAGAGCGTGAGCGCACGGGTCCGCGGGGCGGTCAGGGCCTTGGTCAGCTTGGAGTCGGACACAGGAGGAATCCAAACACACCGGACGTCCCGCCCGGGCACTACCGCAGGGCGTCGGCGACCTCGGTGGCGGCCTCGACGACCCGGGGCCCGACCCGCTCGGGCACCAGCCCGTTCAGCATCACCACGCCGACGCTGCCCTCGACGCCGCTCAGCCCGAGCAGCGCGGCGGCGGCGCCGCACGCCCCGGACTGCTCCTCCGCACGGGTGATGACGAAACCCTGCTCGGGCCGCCGCTGGTGGGGGAAGGTGCGCGCCTCCAGGATCGCCCGGCCCGCGGCGCTCTCGGTGAGCGGATGGCGCAGGCCGGTGCGGTAGGCGACGTGGAAGTCCGTCCAGCTCGGTTCCACGACGGCGACCGCGAGCGCCTCGTTGCCGTCCACCAGGGTGAGGTGGGCGGTGGCGCCGAGGTCCTCGGCCAGGCTGCGCAGGGCCGGCAGGGCGGCCTCGCGCAGCAGCGGGTGCACCCGGTGGGCCAGGCGCAGCACGCCGAGGCCGACCCGGGCCCGGCCGCCGATGTCCCGGCGGACGAGTCCGTGCTGTTCGAGGGTGGCCAGCAGCCGGTAGACGACGGTCCGGTTGACGGCCAGCCGGGCGGCCAGTTCGGTGACGGTGAGGCCGCGCTCGGAGTCGGCGAGGAGCTTGAGCACCCGGACGCCACGGTCCAGGGTCTGGGAGGTCTCGGCTGTCACGACGGGCATTCCTTTCCGCGGCGGCTCGCGGACCGGTGGGGGCCGGCCCGGGGCGGGGTTTCGCGCGCAGATGGGGGGGTGGCCGCGCTCGGGTCGCGCAGTGCGAATCGCGGTGCGAATCCATGACGCCCGTGCGAGCCCTGCGGCGCCCGTCTCTCGGGGGTGACCCGGCGGAAGAGCGTGTGGGAAAGGTAGTGAAGGAAATGTCGCGACGGAAGTGGTTGTCCAAAATTCGGTCGTGATCGATTGCGGCACCCGGAACGAATCGGGGCAGAAGGCCGCATATCGACCGCCCCACCCGACCTCTAGTTCGAGCACAGTCCGAAGTCCGGACACTTCGGAGTGTCGGGGGCCTCGGGGGGCCGGGCCGCGGGAGCCGTTTCCGCCGCGGGCGCGGGGCCGCTCACCAGAGGTTGCGCAGCACCGTCCAGGCCACCGCGGTGCCGAGCACCGCCGCCGTGCCGCGCCGCCCGAGCGGCGGCCGCCAGCTACGGCCGGCCAGTCCCTCGCGCAGCCAGGTCACGTACATCAGGGCGACCAGCGGGAGAGAGATCAGCAGCATCGCGTTGTCGTGGAACGCGGCCGCGAGGTCGCCGTGCAGGAGGTCGTAGGTCATCCGGGTGCCGCCACAACCGGGGCACTGCAGGCCGGTGATCCGGCGCCAGGGGCAGAACGGCAGCGCCTGCCCGGGCAGGTGGGGGTCGCGCGACCACAGGTAGGCCGAACCGGCCAGGCCGCCGAGGAGCACGGCCAGCGGCGGGCCCGCGGTGCGCAGGCGCGCGGGCACGGCGAAGCCGCCCCGGCCGGAGCCGGGGCGGCGTGCCGTGCGTGGCGTGCTCAAGGTCAGCCGCGCAGCAGACGGCCCTGGGCGTCCGTGCGGTCGTTGCTGACCAGGAACATGATGCCGTCGATCAGGGCCCAGAAGCCGAAACCACCGCAGGTCAGGAGCTGGGCGATGCCCATGCCGATGTGACCGGTGTAGAAGCGGCCGATGCCGAACCCGCCGAGGAAGAGCTGCAGGATGCCCGCGACGATCTTCGACTTGTCCGAGTACTCCGGCTGGCCCGGGTACGGCTGACCGGGGTACGGCTGGCCCGGGTACGGCTGGCCGGGCTGAGGGGGGTACGACACGTTCGCTGTGCTCCTTGGTCTGACTGGCCCGACCGCGAGATCCGTCGCCTGCCGGGTGGTGAGGTGCCCGCCGTTCCACCGTCGCTGACGGCCGGCCCGGTCGGGTCGGCGCGCAGCACGGACGGGTCCGGTGGCAGCGCGGCACGCGGAACACTATCGGATGATCACACCGATCGCCCCGACAATTCCACCAGCTATACCGGAATGTCATAACGCGTTACCGCGCTCCGGATTCCCCCCTTACCGAACGGGAGGAATCCACTGACGTACCGTTACTTCGCCCATTCCCGGATTCGGGCGATCCGCGCCTTCAGCTGATTCGCCGTCGCCTGGGCGGTCAGCGGGCCGCCGCACTCGCGGCGCAGCTCGTTGTGGATCGTGCCGTGCGGCTGGCTGGTGCGGTGGTGCCAGGCCGCCACCAGGGCGTTCAACTCCTTGCGCAGCTCGCGCAGTTCCTGGTGGGTGACGACCGGCCGCTGCTCGGCCGGCAGCTCCAGCAGGTCGGCCTCCTCGGCGGGCTTGGTCTTGCTGCGCTGGATCTGGCGGTGCTGGCGCTTCTGGAGCAGCATCTGCACCTGGTCCGGCTCCAGCAGGCCCGGGATGCCGAGGTAGTCCTCCTCCTCCTCGCTCCCCGGGTGGGCCTGCATGCCGAACTCCATGGCGTTGTACAGCACCCGGTCGAAGACCGCGTCGGAGCCGATCGCCTCGTAGGAGAACTCGTCGCCGCCGGCGCCGTCCGGGCCGTCGTTGGCCCGCTCGGCCTCGGCGAGCAGCCGGTCCTCCTCGTCGAACAGGCCCTCGCCCTCCTTCTTGGGGCGGTCCAGCACGTGGTCCCGCTGGAGCTCCATCTCGTTGGCGAAGCCCAGCAGCATCGGGATGGTCGGCAGGAAGACCGAGGCCGTCTCGCCGCGCTTGCGGGCGCGCACGAAGCGGCCCACGGCCTGGGCGAAGAACAGCGGGGTGGAGATCGAGGTCGCGTACACCCCGACGGCCAGCCGGGGCACGTCGACGCCCTCGGACACCATGCGGACCGCGACCATCCAGCGGGAGGTGCCCGCCGAGAAGTCGGAGATGCGCTTGGACGCCTCGGCCTCGTCCGACAGCACCAGGGTGACCTTCTCGCCGCTGATCTCGCGCAGGATCTTGGCGTAGGCGCGGGCCACCGTCTGGTCGGTGGCGATGACGAGCCCGCCGGCGTCCGGGATGGCCTTGCGGACCTCGGTCAGCCGCCGGTCGGCGGCCTGGAGGACGGACGGGATCCACTCGCCCTGCGGGGCCAGCGCGGTGCGCCAGGCCTGGGCGATCAGGTCCTTGGTCATCGGCTCGCCGAGCCGGGCCTCCAGCTCGTCGCCGGACTTGGTGCGCCAGCGCATGTTGCCGCTGTAGCTGAGGAAGATCACCGGGCGCACGACGTGGTCGGCGAGCGCGTGCCCGTAACCGTAGGTGTAGTCGGCGACGGACTTGCGGATGCCGTCGCCGCCCGCCTCGTACTGGACGAACGGGATCGGGTTGGTGTCCGAGCGGAACGGCGTACCGGTCAGCGCGAGCCGCCGGGCGGCCGGCTCGAAGGCCTCGAAACACGCCTCGCCCCAGGACTTCGAGTCACCGGCGTGGTGGATCTCGTCCATGATCACGAGGGTCTTGCGGGCCTCGGTCCGGTTGCGGTGCAGCATCGGGTTCACCCCGACGCCCGCGTAGGTGACCACGATGCCGTGGTAGTCCCGAGAGAGCGGCCCGGACGAGTACGCCGGGTCCAGCCTGATGCCTATGCGCGCGGCGGCCTCGGCCCACTGCTTCTTCAGGTGCTCGGTCGGCGCGACGACGGTCACCTGCTGCACGAGGTGGTTGTGCAGCAGGTACGAGGCGAGGGTCAGCGCGAAGGTGGTCTTCCCCGCGCCCGGGGTGGCGACCGCGAGGAAATCGCGCGGCTGCGTCTCGATGTACTTGTCCAGCGCCCCCTGCTGCCAGGCACGCAGCTTGCCCGCCGTACCCCAGGGGGCACGGCCGGGGAAGGCCGGCGAGAGGTGGTGCGAGGAGGCGGGTGCGGCATGGCCGGCGGCCCGGACGGGAGCGTCCGGCTCCGACACGTCGGAGAAGAGCGGCATCGAGGAGGCGGCGGTACTCACGGGCTCCGAAGGGGATCATCGCAGGTCAGAGGCGGTTTTGCGGCCTCGTCCCGCAGTCGGGCGGCGATCGGACAACCCGCCCAGCCTACCGGCCCCGGCACCGTTCCAGCGCTCCGACCCGGCTCCGCCCGGGAGCCCCGCGGCCGACGGACGGCCGGAAATCGACGTGACGCAGGTCACACCGAAAACCCCCTGAACCACGTAAGCGGAAGCCGTCCCCCCGCTCTCACCGGTGTGGGGCCGCCCCACCGAGGCCCCGCCCGACCCCCGAAAGGACCCTGCCGTGCACCACAGTGCCGTCGAAGAGACCGTCCAGGCCCGCCTGCTCCTCACCCTCCACCGCTCGGTCCGCCTGCGGGTCACCCTCGCCTACCGCCCGGAGGACCCGCTCGCCGTCCGGATGGGCTTCCCCGCGGAGTTCTCCCTCGACGAGCCCGCCGACGGCCCCCGCGACGGCGCGGAGGCCGCCGACGACATCGTCTGGGTGTTCGCCCGCCACCTGCTCTCGGCGGGCCTGGAGCTGCCCGCCGGGCTCGGCGACGTCCACGTCCGCCCCGCCGCCGGACGCCGCACCATGGTCGAGCTGCGGGCCCCGGAGGGCACCGCGCTGCTCCGGTTCGACACCGCCGACCTGCGCCGCTTCCTGTGGCGCAGCCGGCTGCTCGTCCCGGAGGGCGAGGAGCACCTGCACCTGGACGCCGACCGCGCACTCGCCGAGCTGCTCGGCTGACCGGCGGACCGGCGTCCGCGAGCGCCCCCGCGCCCGCGGCCGGCGACCGCCCGCACCGCTCCCGGTCAGCCCGACAGCCGGCGCATCAGCCGGACCCCCTGCGCCGCCGTCAGGTGCGGCAGGTAGGCCTTGCCGATCGCCCGGGTGATGCTGGGCAGCCCGGCCGGGTCGGGGTAGGCCATGAACATCGGCCGGTACTCCGGCTGGAACTTGGACTTGAACGCGAGCAGCGAGCGGAACCCGTACACCGGCTCCAGCACCCGACCCATCCAGTCCAGCATCCGCTGCAGCCCGGTGGGCTCGTCCTGCCCCGAGCGGGCCAGCGGCGCGCCGGACAGCGACAGGAAGCGCGCGCCCTCCTCCTTGAAGCCGAGCGCGGCCGAGGCGATCAGGAACTCGTTCACGCCGCGGAAGCCGTCCGAGCGCCGGCGCATGAAGTCCAGCGTCCAGCCGACCGGCACGCCGTCCTCGTACACCGGCATCCAGCTGGTCAGCCCGTGCACGACGCCCTGCTCGTCCACCGCCACCAGCACCCGGACGTCCGGGTCGTCCAGCTCCTCCAGGCCGCCGAGCGTGAAGCCCATCTCGGGCAGGCCCTTCTCGGAGACCCACTCCTCCGAGATCGAGCGGATCTGGTCCTTCAGCGCGAGCGGCGCCTCGTGGTAGGCCCACCATTCGGCGGTGATGCCCTGCTTGCCCGCCTTGTTGAGGGCCGTCCGGATGTCCTGCCACTTGCGGCCGGTGAAGGCCAGCTCGGGCAGCGCGACCACGGTGTCCTCGGCGACCTGCACCGAGCGCCAGCCGAGCTGCTCGGCGGCGGCCCTGGTGTCCCGGGAGACGCTGTAGAAGCACGGGGTCCAGCCGCGCGCGTCGCAGTAGCGCGCGAAGCCGGCCACCGCCCCGGCGCGGGCCGCGGGCTCTCCGAACGGGTCCCCGGTGGTCAGCGCCACCGTGTTGAGCACCCGGTAGGCGACGGCCGCCCGGCCCTCCTCGTCGAACCAGTAGTGATTGCCGTCCCACGTGGTGATGAAGGACAGCGTCCCGCCGCCGTGCGCGGTCAGCAGCGCGCGGGCCCGCTCCGCGGCCGCGGCGTCCGTGTGGACCACCGGCCGGCGGAAGGCCAGCAGCAGCGCGGTCAGCGCGACCGCCCAGAACGCCAGCCCGCAGTACGTCTCCAGGAACCGCGCCACCGGACCGACCGCGATCGGATAGTCCGGCAGCAGGTCGTTGTAGGCGGGCGGCAGGAACTGCGCGGGCAGCCCGTGCACCAGCCCGCGGAACGTGGCCCCCGGCTCGAACTGGCCGGCGACCAGCACCCCGAGGACCGTGTACGCCGCGGCGGCCGCCAGCGCGGCGCCGCCCAGGACGACCGCCAGCCGGCGGACCGCCCGGCCCGCCAGCCGCAGCCGGAACCGCTGGCGGGTGGCGAGCAGCAGGGCCGTGGTCAGCAGCGGCAGCAGCAGCGCCTCGACGAAGTACTGGATCACGTCCCCGGCGTCCGGCCCGGAGTCGTTGTACAGCCACACCAGCAGCGCCACCCACAGCAGTTCGGTGACGACGGTGATCCGCCAGGCGAACCGCAGCCCGCGGCGCAGCCCCTCGGCGAGCACCAGCAGCAGCGCCGGGAACAGCGCCGCCATCAGCCGGCCCGGGGTGTCGAAGATCCGCTCGACGGCGTGCGCGCGGGCGCAGTCGTGCACCGACATCGCGCAGAAGTCGGCGACCTCCTCGGGGCTGAGCCGGTGCGAGAAGTACAGCTCGGAGAAGGTGTTGAACGGCCCGGCCGCGTTGTCGTACAGCGAGGCGATCAGCGGGCCGAAGGCGGCGGCGACCAGGCACAGCGCCACCAGCACCCGGGTCTCGGTGTGCGAGGAGCGATGGGTGCGCAGCAGCAGCCGCCCGCGGGTGAGCAGCGCGCCCGCGCCGAGCCCGAGCAGCGCGGCGGCGCACCGCTGGACGCTCTGCAGGTGACCGACGTACAGCGTCATGACCAGCGGCACGAGCAGCACCAGCAGGTGCATCCGGCGGCGCCACAGGACGGTGAGCCGGTAGCCGAGCACCGCGGCCAGGGCGAACAGGCCGGGGCCCGGGCCGATCGCGACCTGGTCGACCACCGAGTCGGTCCACTGCTCGCCGGCCCGGGAGCCGGCCGCGACCAGCGCGGTGCCGAGCAGGGTGCCCGCGGCCTGCCCCACGACCAGCACCCCGAGGGTGCGCCACCGGCCGAGCCGCCGCTCGGCGGCCGGGCCGACGAGCAGCAGCAGCAGGCTGGTGAACACGTACGCGCCGATCCCGGCGCACCAGAACAGCGAGGTGAACGGCGTCCACCAGCGGCCCTCGGAGAGCGTCTGCACGCCGGTCCCGGCCTGCCGGAGCACGCGGCCCGACGGCCCGCCGGACAGGCTCCCGGTGGCCGCGCCGACGCCCCACAGGACGACGAGCGCCCCCATCGTCAGCGGGGCCGAGCGCAGCCGAGCACCGACCAGCCGGGCGGTCCGGCGCACGCGCTGCGGCCGCGGCTCCGGGGTGCGGGTGACGGGCGTACGGGTGACCGGCTCCTGGTCCACGACCACCTCCGGCCTGGCGACGACGGCTGCGGCCGCCTGGGTGCGGCTCACTTGAGCAGCCCGGTCTGGCGGGCGATCCAGGGCAGCTGCTCGGCGATGCCGATCCGCCAGGCCCCCCAGCCGTGCCCGCCCTGGACCAGGTCGAACTTGGCCTTCATACCCGCCGTCTGGACGGCTTGGTAGACCTTCTCCATTCCCGACCGGAAGTCGTTGTCCCAGCGGCCGACGACGATCGCGACGTTGGTGTCGGGGAACTTGCGGTGGGCCATCACCGAGAGCGGGTCGACGGCCTCGAACTTGGCCTGGTCACCCCCGAAGGCCTTCCTGACGGTCTCGTCCCGGGTGCCCAGGGTGGGCTCCTCCTGGCCGGACATGTCGAGGACGGTGCCGTAGACGTCGGGCGCGTTGATGCCGAGCTGGAGGGCGCAGGTGCCGCCCATCGAGGCGCCGCCCACGGCCCAGGACCCCCGGCCCTTGGCGGTCTGCAGGTGCTTGTCGATCCAGTCGGGGACGTCGGCGGCGAGGTAGGTCTGCGCCTTCGCGATCTTCGAGTCCATGCAGAGCGTGTTCCCCCAGGTAGAGCCCAGCTGGTCGGGCATCACGACGATCGGTGCGAGGCCGCCGTGCTCCGCCGCGAACGCGTCCAGCGACTCGTTCACCTGGGCGTTGAGCACCCAGTCCCCGGGCGTTCCGGGCTGACCGGTGATCAGCACGAGCACCGGCAGCAGCGGCCGCGGGCTGGCCTGGTAGGCGGGCGGCAGGTAGACGTAGGCGCTGCGGCCGACGAAGCCGGACTTGGCCCCGGGTATGTACACCTGCGAGACGGTGCCCTTGGCGGGCAGGCCGGGCGGGCGCGTCCAGACCTCCGAGAGCGCCTTGTCCGGCGGCGCGCTCGCGGTCTCGGCGACCTTCGGGGCGATCTTCGCCCCGGTGTCGGTGAGGAACGGCGCCAGCATGATCTTGCCGTTCGGGTACTGGCCGAAGCCGATGTTGATCTGCGACGCGGACATCAGCAGCACCAGCGAGCCGAGGCCGAGCACGAGCCCGCGGCGCCGCCAGGAGATCCCGCGGAAGCGGTAGCCGACCAGGCAGAAGCCCACCAGGGCGACGGCGATCCACCACGTGACGTAGTCCGGGGTGCCCTCCGGGAAGGGGTGCCACCAGTCGTCGACGACCACGCCCAGCAGCAGGCTGATCGCCGCCGCGGTGAACAGCGCGGCCGGCAGCCGGAAGCTCCACCACGAGCGGTTGCGGGCGACGGCGAGCACGAGCAGCGCACCCCAGCCCGCGGCCAGCACGGCGTACGGGATCGGGCCGTGCGTCAGCGGCCAGTCGAGTGGGTTCCAGCGGTTGGCGAGGGTGATCGGGGTCATGCCGCTTTCCCCGGCCGGGTGGTGTCGGCCAGGAAACCGTAGGCCACGACATTGCCTTCATAGCCGTGTTCCTCGCTGTACGCACCGCCGCAGGTGATCACCCGCAGCTGCGCGTCGGCGGCCTGTCCGTACACCCGGTCGTCCGGGAAGTCCTTTCGGTCGTGCACTTCGATGGCGTACAGCTGGTAGACGGCGGTGGCGCCGTCCGCGCGGACGAATTCGATCCGGTCACCGCGGTGGAGAGCACCCAGATGGTAGAAGACGGCCGGGCCGCTCTTGTTGTCCACGTGGCCCGCGACGATGGCGGTCCCCCGCTGGCCCGGGGTCGCCCCGCCGCGGTACCAGCCGGCGAGGTTGCGGTCCGCCGCGGGCGGCGCCTGGAGCCGGCCGTCGGCCTCCAGGCCGAGACCGGTGACCGGGGCGTCGAGCTTGACGGCGGGGATGCGGATCCGGGTCGGCACGGACGGGCCGAGCGGCGGGACGACCGAGACCGGGGCGAACCCGCTCAGGGACTGCCCGGCGCCGGGCGCGGGAGGGAGCTCGCCGGGGCCGCCGTCGTGCAGCAGCCAGGCGCCGAGGACCATCGCGGCACCGGCCGCGATGGTGCCCGGCCACGGGCTCCTGCGCTGTTGGGCGCCCACGGGCGCTCCCCTCTGCCGACGACTTCCCGATTCCTGGGAGTTTCCTGGGAACCAATTGAACCGGACGGGACCCTAAGGCACGTCCATACGATGGTCATACCAATCCCCCCCAAACGGCAGGGTCAGGGCCGTCACCCGTGCGCCGAGTGGTGGCTCCGTCACGGAGCGCGACGAGGTACCGCCTCACCCAGGCACGGCGGGTCCGACCTCGCACACCATCGACGACGGAGCGAGTCCGTCCGGTTGCATCCATCGGGCGATCACTTGAGACCGTATGTGGCGACTCGCGGACCGAATGCGTTCGCATGCCATGCTGACCCGGTCACGGGTTCTATCACCCCACTTGTCCGACCGGACTTTCGCATGCCTGCACGCCTGCCGAACGCCTCATGAACGGAGTGACCATGGACTCCCTCTCCCGTCGCACCCTGCTGGCCGCCGGCGCGGCCGGCGCCGCCGCCCTGGTGGCGGGCTGCGGGACCACCGCCGCCGGCGGCGGAGAGCACGCGACGGGAACCCCGGCCCCCGCCGGGACCACCGAGCCGCCCGCCACCCCGGCTCCGGCACCGGCCAAGCCGCAGGTCGTGCTGATCGGCGACGGCTCCACCTCCGACACCGGCGCCCAGCCCCGCCAGCCCGTCCCCGACCGGCTCAAGCCGGGCGAGCGCCCGCCGCAGTTCGTCGTCTTCTCCTGGGACGGCGCCGGCGAGCTCGACAACGGCCTGTTCGCCCGCTTCCGCCGGCTGGCGCAGGAGCACAACGCGTCGATGACCTTCTTCCTCAGCGGCCTCTACCTGCTGCCGGAGTCCAAGAAGGACCTCTACCGCCCGCCCCAGCACAAGGCCGGCGCCTCCGAGATCGGCTACCTCAGCGACCAGCACATCCACGACACGCTGGAGAACGTCCACGCCGCCTGGCTGGAGGGCCACGAGATCGGCACCCACTTCAACGGCCACTTCTGCGGCTCCACCGGCGTCGGGAAGTGGTCCCCGGAGGAGTGGGACAGCGAGATCCAGCAGGCCATGGACTTCGTGACGAACTGGCGGACGAACACCGGGTTCACCGACCTGCCGGCGCTGCCGTTCGACTACGGCAAGGAGCTGATCGGCAGCCGGACCCCGTGCCTGGAGGGCCAGCGCAACCTGCTGCCCACCGCCGTCAAGCGCGGCTGGCGCTACGACAGCAGCGGCAACGGCAGCCAGGTCTGGCCGCAGAAGATCCAGGGCGGCGCCCTGTGGGACCTCCCGCTGCAGTCCATCCCGTTCCCCGGGCACACCTTCCAGGTGCTGTCGATGGACTACAACATCATGTTCAACCAGTGCGGCCCCAACACCAAGGCCGACCCCGCCCTCTACCCGGGCTTCCAGGCCCAGGCGCGGGACGCCTACCTGATGGGCTTCGACCGCACCTACAACGGCAACCGGGCGCCGTACATCATCGGCAACCACTTCGAGGAGTGGAACGGCGGCATCTACATGAACGCCGTCGAGGACGCCTTCAAGTCCATCGCGAGCAAGCCCGAGGTCCGGCTGGTGTCCTTCCGCCAGCTGGTCGACTGGCTGGACGCCCAGGACCCGGCGGTGCTGCGCAAGCTGCAGACCCTCGCCCCGGGCCAGGCCCCGGCGGGCGGCTGGGAGAGCTTCCTCGGCACCCCGGCGGCGCCGCCGTCCCCCACCGCCACCGCCGCCGCCAGCGCCCCGGCCGCCGCCGTCGGCTGACCGTCAGGCCCTGCGGACCCGGCCGGAGACCAGCGCCCCCAGCAGGGCCACCCCGGTCATCGTCAGGAAGATCACCGCGAAGGCGCCGGGCGACCCGGCGCCTTCGGCGTTCCCGTGGGCGACCGCCACCGAGCCGCCGCCCAGCGCCGAGAAGAGCACCCCGGCGAGGCCCACCAGCAGGACGTTGCCGAGCGCGTCGCTCATCTGCAGCGAGGCCGAGTTGGCCCCGGCGTCCTGCGGCGCGGACAGCTTCATCATCAGCACGCTGACGCTCGCGACCGTCAGCCCCATCCCGATGCCGCCGACGCCCCAGGCCACCGCCGCCGCCCAGACCGGCACGGCCGGGACCAGCACCAGCGCCGCCCCCGCGATCGCCACCGCGGTCAGCACGAACCCGCCCCGGATCATCGCCTCGCGGTGGCGCTCGGCGCCCGGACGGCCCTGCAGCCACGAGCCCAGCGCCCAGGACAGCCCGCCGCTGGTCAGCGTGAGCCCGGCCAGCGTCGGCGACAGGCCGCGCTGGGTGACCATCATCAGCGGGATGAACGCCTCCGCCGCGAAGAACGCCCCGGCGGCCACGCCGCGCAGCAGGATCACCGTCGGCAGACCGCGCCCGGCCCGCAGCGTGCCCTGGGGCAGCAGCCCGAGCACCGCCGGCAGCAGCAGCGCCGCACCGGCCGCCGCCGGGAGCAGCCCGATCGGGTCCAGCCGCTGGCCCGCGTACTGCAGCAGGCCGGCGCCGAGCGCCGCCATCGCGGCCAGCACGGTGCGGCGGCGGTCGAACTCCGCGCCCTTCGGCACGGGGTGCTCGCGCTCCGATCGGGCCAGCGCCGGACCCATCACCGCGAGCGGCAGCAGGATCAGCGCCGGCACGGCCAGGAACACCCAGCGCCAGCCCAGGTGCTGGGTGACGGCTCCGGAGACGACCGGTCCGACGATCGAGGGGAGCACCCAGGCCGAGGAGAAGGCCGCGAACACGGAGGGCCGCAGCCGTTCCGGGTAGGCCCGGCCGACCACGACGTACAGCGCGACGATCACCAGCCCGCCGCCCAGGCCCTGGACCGCCCGCCCGGCCACGAACAGCCACATCCCCGGCGCCGTCCCGGCCACCACCAGGCCCGCGCCGAACACCGCGATGCCGGTGAAGAGCGGTTGCAGCGGGCCGCGCCGGTCGCACCACTGGCCGGAGACGACCAGGGCGAACAGCGTGGTGGTGAAGTAGCCGGAGAAGGCGAAGGCGTACAGACCGAGGCCGTCCAGCTGCCGGGCCGCCACCGGCATCGCGGTGTTGACCGCCGTCGCCTCGAAGGCGAGCAGCAGGACCACCGACACGATCCCCAGCGTGAGGGCGCGGTAGCGGCCACTGAGCACCCCGCCGCCGGGGTCGTTCTCGACGGGTATCGGGGCGGAGTCGACCGAGGTGGGGGAGGCAGTGGTCATACGTAATATCGTAAGGGCCGTCTGGCGTTTGGACCCCTGACCGGAGTCGGTGATCGACTCCGCCGCAGGACCTAGGACACGCCTCGGGACACGCCCCGGGACCGGGTCAGTGGAGCACCTTCAGGCCGACCACGCCGGAGACGATCAGCAGCAGGCAGCCGATCCGGGCCAGGGTCACCGCGTCGCCCAGGACGGCCATGCCGTAGAGCGCGGTGCCGACCGCGCCGATGCCGACCCACACCGCGTAGCCGGTGCCGATCGGGATGGTGCGCATCGCGTACGCCAGTCCGCCCATGCTCAGCAGCAGGGCGACGCCGAAGACGAGACCGGGGACGAGGCGGGTGAAGCCCTTGGACGACTCCAGGGCGACCGCCCAGACGGTTTCCAGGACACCCGAGACGATCAGAACGAGCCAGGCCATGACGGTACGAACCTCCGCAGTCCACAGCGGCCGGATTGCCGCTGAACTGCGCCGTCTTGTCGTCACCGGGTACGACGCGCTCGTCCGGAGTGGCGGGAAAACGCCACTTGTCCCCGACGGTAGCACACATTGCCATACAGAATTTACAAAACGCCGTTGACCCCATTCTCGGAATCCGCCATCCTGAATTCACTGGCCGTGTGCCCGAGAGGCTCAGGGAACCGTCTGCAAAGCGGTACACACGGGTTCGAATCCCGTCACGGCCTCGGTAAAAGGAATTGCCGGTCGACTGCGAAAGTCGACCGGCAATTCCTCGTTCCGCATTTCTCTCACACCGCGACGGCGTCCTCCGGCCGGATCGGCAGGCGCCCCACCGGCAGACCGGTCGCGGCCCGGACGGCGGCGGCGACGGCCGCCGGGGCGACCACCGCGGGCACGGCGCTGACGGCCTTGGCACCGAAGGTCGCGACCACGTCCCGCTCCTCCAGCAGGGCCGCGATCCGCACCTCGGGGGTGTCCAGCGCGGTCGGCAGCCGGTAGCCGGTGAGCGACGGGTTCTGCAGCACGCCGCCCTCGGTGCGCAGCTCCTCCAGCAGCGCCAGGCCGACGCCCTGGGCCACGCCCGCCTCGATCCGGTCCTCGATCTGCCGCGGGTTGAGCGCCCGGCCGACGTCCTGCGCGACGGTCATCTCGACCACCCGGACGGCGCCCAGCTCGATGTCCACGTCCACGACCGCGCGCATCGCGCAGAAGGCGATGGAGACGAACGCGTCGCCCTGCCCGGCCTCGTCCAGCGGCTCGGTCGGGTGCGGGCGGCACTGCGCGGTGGCCCACAGCTCCTTGCCCTCCAGCGCCTCGGCGACCGGCATGCCGAGCACCCCGTCGTACGAGGTGATCTTGCCGTCGGCGATCTGGAGCAGCTCCACCGACATCCCGAAGTTGGCGGCGATCGGCTGGAGCAGCTGGTGGCGGACCATCAGCGCGGCCCGCTCGACCGCGCCGCCGGACACCCAGGTGTGCCGTCCGCGGGCGGAGGGCCCGGCGATCGACTGGTCGCTGTCGGCCGGCGCGATGTAGACCTCGCCGACCCCCAGCACGGTCTGCACGATCTGCCGGGCCAGCGTCGCGAAGCCCTGGCCGGAGTCGACGGCCGCGCAGATCACGGTCGCGTGGTCGCCGCTGACCCGCACGGTGGCGGTGGACACCTCGTCCTCGCCCTCGGCGCCGAGCATGTGCACCATGCCGACGGCGTAGCCGATCCCGCGCCGCACGGCGGCCGGGTCGCCGGCGCCGCCGGGCCCGCCCGGCAGCAGCCACTCGGCGTCCGGGTCGTCCACCGGCAGCGCCGGCAGCGGTTCGGCGGCGACGGCCTCCAGCAGCGCGGTCACCGGCGCCGGGCACGTGACGGCCTGTCCGGTGGGCATCGGGTCACCGGTGGCCATCGCGTTGCGGCGGCGGATCTCCACCGAGTCCACGCCCACCCGGGCGGCCAGCTGGTCCAGCTGCGACTCGTAGGCGAAGCAGGACTGCAGCGCGCCCTCGCCGCGCATCCGCCCGGCCGGCGGGTTGTTGGTGCGCACCGCCCACGCGTCCACGAAGACGTTCGGGCAGACGTACGGGCCGACCGAGAACGCCGTCGCGGCGGCCAGCGCCTCGGCGGAGACGTCCGCGTAGGCGCCGCCGTCCAGCAGGATCTGCGCCTCGACCTTCACCAGCCGGCCCTCGGCGTCCGCGTGGTGGCGGTAGCGCAGGAGCGCGGGGTGGCGCGAGGTGTGGGTGTGGAAGGACTCCTCGCGGGTGAGCGTCATCTTCACCGGCCGGCCGGTGCGCAGCGCCAGCAGCGCGAGGGTGACCTGGAAGGAGAGGTCCTCGCGGTCCGAGGTCGCTCCGGGCACGCCGGTGACGACCAGTCGCACCCGGTCCGGCTCCAGGCCGAGGCACGCGGCGGTGCGGTCGCGGTCCCCGTGCGGGTCGGTGGAGGACAGGTGCAGTTCGACGCCGCCGTCCGGGCGCGGCACGGCGAGGCCGGCCTCGGCGCCGAGCGGGGCCGGGTCCTGCCGGCCGACCTGGTACAGGCCCTCGACGACGATCTCGCCGACCGCGTCCGGGTCCCCGCTGCGCAGCGGCAGGTGGCGGAACAGGTTGCCGTCCGGGTGCAGCGGCGGGGCGGTGAAGGCCTGCTCGGGGTCGGTGACGGCCTCCAGCGGCTCGTACTCGACGACGATCAGACCGACCGCCAGCCGCGCGGTGTCGGGGTGGTCGGCGGCCACCGCGGCCACCGGCTCGCCGTGGTGGCGCACCACGCCCGAGGCCAGCACCGGCCGGTCGGCGACGATCGGCCCGGCCGGGGCGCCGTCGGGCAGGCCGTCCGGGCCGGGCGGCAGGTCGGCGGCGGTGACGACGGCGTGCACGCCGGGCAGGGCGAGCGCGGCCGAGGTGTCGATGGCCTTGATCCGGGCGTGCGGGTGCGGCGAGCGCAGCAGCGCGCCCCACAGCAGCCCCTCGGCCCACAGGTCGGCGGCGTACGGGTAGATGCCGAGCGCCTTGGGCAGGGCGTCGCTGCGCAGCGGCGAGCTGCCGAGCCCGAACGGCTCCGGCGCGCCGGCCCCGTCGCCGTCCTGCTGGGTTGCTGCGCCGATGTCGGTAGGCGACGTCATGATGCGTGGTCGTCCTCGGGGAGCCGGATGCCGTGGGCGGGGGTGGCGCCGTACGGGACGCCGGCCGGGGCGCCGCCCTCGGCCGGGACGCCGTGCGGGGGCGTGGGGACGTACGGCGCGCCGTCGAAGCCGGGGCCGGGCGTGCCGTCGAAGCCGGGACCGGGCACCGGGGTGCCGTGGGCGGGGGTGGGCTCGTAGACGGGGGCGTCGTAGCCGCCGTCGTAGCCGGGCTGCTGGGGGTAGCCCTCGGGGTAGCCGGCGCCGGGCAGGTAGGTGCCGTGCGCGGGGGTGGCCTGGTACGGCTGCTCGGGGTAGCCCTGCGGCTGGTAGTAGACCTGGTCGTCGGTCGGCTGCGGCGGGACGGCCGGGATCTCGTACGAACCGGTGTCGTACACCCCGGTGTCGTAGCCGGCCTGGCCGTCGTAGCCGTGCTGGCCGTCGTAGCCGCCCTGGGCGTCGGCGCCGTACGGCAGGCCCTGGCCGGGGACCGCGGCGGCCGGCTCCTCGGCGGGCGGCTGCGGGACGTGCTCGATCCAGGCGTCGGCGTCGGTGTAGACGGGGGGTTCGGCGGCGGGCTCCTCCGCGGGCGCGTCGGCGGCCGGCTGCCCGGCGGCCCCTTCGGCGGCGGGCGCGGCAGCGGCGGTGGCCTCCTCGGCGAGCGCGGCCTCCTCCGCCTCCTCGGCCTCCAGGGCGCGCGCGTCGGCGACGCTCTGGACGGCGGCCAGCACCCCGCGGTAGCCGGTGCAGCGGCAGAGGTTGCCGCACAGCGCCTGCCGGGCCTCGACCTCGGTGGGCCGGTGGTTGCGCTGGAGCAGGTCGTGCACGGCCATCGCCATGCCGGGCGCGCAGTAGCCGCACTGGACCGCGCCGGACTCGGCGAGCGCCTGCTGCACGTCGCTCGCGCCGCCGCCCGCCGACAGGCCCTCGACGGTGTTGATCTCGCTGTCCGCGGCCAGCGCGGCCGGCACCAGGCAGCCGGCCACCAGCTGGCCGTCCACCTGCACCGAGCACGCGCCGCACTCGCCCTGCTCGCAGCCGTCCTTGGCACCGGCCAGGCCGAGCCGCTCGCGCAGCACGTAGAGCAGGCTCTCGCCGATCCAGGCGTCGGTGACGGGCCGTTCGAAACCGTTGACCCGCAGGGTGTAGGAGGCGCAGGGGCGCAGCTCGCGGCTGACCTGCGGGGAGAAGCCGAGCGGGTCGGCGTCGAGGGTGTCGATGGGGTCTGTGCTCACTTCAGCGCCCTTCCCAGTGCCCGTCGGGCCAGCACCGACACGGTACGCCGTAGCCGAACGGCGGCCGCGCTCGGCCCCTCGGTCACGGCCTCCCAGGCACCCTCGGCGCCGTAGCCGTCGGGGACGCAGGCTGCGGCGACGTACTCGCCAAAGGCGGCGGTCGCGGCGGGGTCGATCTCCCGGCTGCCGTCCCAGTCGATGCAGCCGGCCACCCAGGCCTCGGCCTCCAGCGGCCGCAGCGGCACCGGCGCGACGGCGCCGACGGCGCAGCGCACGGAGCGCCGGGCGGGGTCGAGGACGAGGGCGACGGAGGCGGTGGCGCGGGCCGGGCCGCTGCGGCCGGTCGCCTTGAGGAAGACCTGGGGCGCGTGCAGCAGCGGGACGCGCACCCAGGTGAGCAGTTCGCCGGGGCGCACCGGGTCGAGGCCGGTGAGGAGGTGACTGACCGGTACCTCCCGGGTGCCGCCGGCCCGGGCGAGGGTGACGGTGGCCTCCAGGGCGGCGAGCACCGGGAGGGTGTCGCCGGCCGGGGCGGCGGTGACGATGTTGCCGCCGAGGGTGCCGACGTTGCGGACCTGCGGGGGTCCGGCGGTGCGGGCGGCGTCGGCGAGGGCGGGGATCAGCGCGGCGAAGTCCGGGCGGTCCATCCGGGCGTGGGTGAGGCCGGCGCCGAGCACGGCGGTGCCGCCGTCCTCGTAGCGCCAGCCGCGCAGTTCGGTGATCCGGCCGAGGCCGACGAGGGCGGCGGGGCGCAGCCGTCCGGCGTTGACGGCCTCCATCAGGTCGGTGGCGCCGGCCACGGGCACCGCGGCCGGGGCGGCGGCCAGCGCGTCGACGGCCTCGTCGAGCGAGGCCGGCAGCATGATCGTCCGGTTCACCTGGGTCCCACCGTGCTCCACTTGCTCATCGATCGCCTGCCGCCCGCGGCCTTCGGCCGTGGTGTCCGCGTCAGCAGTCCGGCCTGGCCCGTAGGGTACGGGCGATCGGGCCGGGTTGGGCAACTCTGGCACACAATGCTCGATGATCACTTCGGGGCCGGTGAACGGGACTGCCCGTTTGGGGCGGATACCGGGCGTTATCTGCCCCGGCCCGGGCCGGACCGGAACAGATGTTCATCTGTTCTTGACGTCGGATGACCATCCGGAAGTTCCCCGCGTTCCGCCTCCCCCGCATTCCCGCTGCCCGGCATTCCGGCCGCCCGGCCCGAACGCCTATCGGACGGGCGGCGGCCCCTCGATCGGACGGCCGACCACTCCGGGGCGGCGCTGCCACGGGTGCGGGCCGTCGGCCGGGCGGTACTCGACGCCGAGCGCGTCCAGGACCTCCAGGTGCGCCGCCAGCCGGCGCGCGAAGGCCGGGTAGTCGCGCTCGGCCGGCTCGGCGGGCAGGGCGGACCAGGCCACCTCGGCGAAGGCGGCGAGCCGCGGGAAGGCCCGGTAGTCGACGTCCCTGGCGGTGTCCGTGAACTCGCTCCACAGGTTGGCCTGGGTGCCGATCACGCGCCGGGCGGCGGCCTCGTCCAGCTCCCCGGGCACCGGCTCGAAGCGGTACACGTCCTCCAGCGTCCGGACGAACCCGACCGGGATCGGCTCGTCGGGGCCGTCCGCCTGCCGGTGGTCCAGGTAGACGTGCTGCTCGGGGCACATCACGACGTCGTGGCCGGCGCGCGCGGCCGCGATCCCGCCGCCGAAGCCGCGCCACGACGAGACGGCGGCGCCCGGCGCGAGGCCGCCCTCCAGGATCTCGTCCCAGCCGATCAGCCGCCGCCCGCGCTCGGCCAGCCAGCGGTCGAAGTGCCGGATGATCCAGCTCTGCAGCTCGTCCTCGTTGGCGAGGCCGAGCTCGCGGATGCGCGTCCGGGCGGCGGCGCTGTCCTTCCACTGCTCCTTCGGGCACTCGTCGCCGCCGAGGTGGACGAATTCGGACGGGAAGAGCTCCAGCACCTCCTCCAGCACGCCCTCGAAGAAGCGCAGCGTCGCCTCGGAGGCGTTGAGCACGTTGTGGCTCACGCCCCAGTCCGTCCACACGCCGAGCGCCGAGGTGTCCACGACGTCGGTGTTGCCGAGCTCGGGGTAGGCGGCCACGGCGGCCTGGGTGTGGCCCGGCAGGTCGATCTCCGGCACGACGGTGACCCCGCGCTCCGCCGCGTACGCGACGATCTCGCGCAGGTCGTCCTGGGTGTAGAAGCCGCCGTGCGGCCGGTCGTCGCGGCGCCCGGCGCTGCGGTAGCCGACCATCGAGCGCTCCCGCCACGCACCGCGCGCGGTCAGCTCCGGGTACCGCTTGATCTCCACCCGCCAGCCCTGGTCGTCGGTCAGGTGCAGGTGCAGGACGTTGAGCTTGTGGACGGCCAGCAGGTCGACGAAGCGCAGCACGTCCGCCTTGGGCAGGAAGTGCCGGGCGACGTCCAGCAGCGCGCCGCGCCAGCCGAAGCGCGGGGCGTCCTCGATGTCGGCGCCGGGCAGCACCCAGCCGGTGCGGCGCAGCGGGGCCCGGCGGAAGGCGTCCGGGCCGAGCAGCCGGCGGAGCGTCTGCGCGCCCCACAGCGCGCCGGCCGGACCGCCCGCGGTGATCACCGCGCGGCCCGGGCGGACCGAGACCCGGTACGCCTCGGCGGCCAGCGCGGCGTCGTGGACCAGCTCGACGCCCGCCCCGGGAGCACCCGGGGCGAACGGCAGCCCGGTGGCGGCGGACAGCGCCGCGCGCAGCCAGTGCGCGGCACCGGCCAGCACCAGCGGGGCGGTCAGCGTCGTGGCGTCGTCGAGGGGGAAGTCCTCGCCCGGGCGGCGGACGGCACTCGAAGGTGCGGGAATGAGGTCCATTCCGACATCCTGCCCGCGCCCGGAACGATTGGCATAGACCACTGCGCAAACGCCGCACGATGCAAAACGGCGCGGTGCGGCGGCCCCGCGGGACTACTTGTCGTCGTCCCCGCCCTGCGGCTTGCCGATGCCGTCGTAGATCTCCTTGCACATCGGGCAGACCGGGTACTTCTTCGGGTCGCGGCCGGGCACCCACACCTTGCCGCAGAGCGCCACCACGGGGGACCCGGAGAGCGCGCTCTCCATGATCTTGTCCTTCTGGACGTAGTGCGCGAAGCGCTCGTGGTCGCCGTCCCCGTTGGACACCTGCGGGACGGGCTCGACCAGGGTGCCGGTGCCGAGGCCGCGCTCGGGCTCAAGAGTGCTCATAGGTGCCAAGTCTATGGGCGCCCCGGGAAACCGGGCCAGTGTCGCACCGACGGCCCCCGCCGTCAGTTCAGCGTCGGGTCGTCCGGGTAGGTCGCCAGCAGCGCCAGCGGGCCGCGCTGGCGGCGCAGCACCGAGCGCCACAGCCGCTCCGGCTCGGGGCTGGAGATGTCCCCCGGCTCGCAGTCCACCAGGTACCACGCGCCGCTCTCGATCTCCGCCTCCAGCTGGCCGGGCGACCAGCCCGCGTACCCGGCGAAGATCCGCAGCGCGCCCAGTTCACCGGCCAGCACCTCGGGCGGCGCCTCCAGGTCCACCAGCCCGATCGCGCCGTGCACCCGCCGCCAGCCGAGCGGCTCGCCGGTGCCCGGTTCCCCCGGGGCCACCGCCAGCCCGAGCGCCGAGTCCAGCGCCACCGGCCCGCCCTGGAACACCACGGCCGGCTGTCCGACCAGCCTTCCCCAGCCGTCCAGCACGCTGCCCACCTCGACGGGCGTCGGCCGGTTGAGCACGACGCCGAGCGCCCCCTCGGCGTCGTGGTCGAGGAGGAGCACCACCGCCCGGGCGAAGTTCGGATCGGTGAGCACGGGCGTCGCGACGAGCAGACGGCCGGTGTGGGACCGGCCTCCGTGCGAATGGGCCGCCGTCATGCCACACATGATCCCGCAGAACGGGCGGGCGCGGACACCGCAACACACGAAACCCCGCCACGCCGGACGAACACCCGTACGGGCGCATCGGCGGGCGCCGGAACCCCGGAAGAGAGCACCATCACGGGAGAGGCTCACGGGAACCATCGGGACGCCCACTACCATCTACGGATGGTGGACGCCTTTACACGGTGCCGACTCGGTTTCGCCGGGGGCCCGAACGCGCCCGTACGAACGTTCCACCACCGGCTCGCAGGAGCCCTTCCCCATTTCTCTGGCACCCCGGATTGCGAGAACGATGACCGACGACGTCCTGCTGGTCCACGGCGGAAACCCGCTCGAAGGCGAGATCCGCGTCCGCGGTGCGAAGAACCTGGTCCCCAAGGCCATGGTCGCCGCCCTCCTCGGCCAGGGCCCCAGCAGACTGCGCAACGTCCCGGACATCCGCGACGTCAAGGTGGTCCGCGGCCTGCTCCAGCTGCACGGCGTGACCGTGCGCACCGGTGACGAGGACGGCGAGCTGATCCTCGACCCGTCGCACGTCGAGAGCGCGAACGTCGCCGACATCGACGCGCACGCCGGCTCCTCGCGGATCCCGATCCTGTTCTGCGGCCCGCTGCTGCACCGCCTCGGCCACGCCTTCATCCCCGGCCTCGGCGGCTGCGACATCGGCGGCCGCCCGGTCGACTTCCACTTCGAGGTGCTGCGCCAGTTCGGCGCCACCATCGAGAAGCACCCGCAGGGCACCTACCTGGTCGCCCCGCAGCGGCTGCGCGGCACCAAGATCGAGCTGCCCTACCCGTCGGTCGGCGCGACCGAGCAGGTGCTGCTCACCGCCGTCCTCGCCGAGGGCGTCACCGAGCTGCGCAACGCGGCCATCGAGCCGGAGATCGTCGACCTGATCTGCGTGCTGCAGAAGATGGGCGCGATCATCACCCTGGGCACCGACCGCACCATCCTGATCACCGGTGTGGACGAGCTGGGCGGCTACACCCACCGCGCCCTGCCGGACCGCCTGGAGGCCGCCTCCTGGGCCTGCGCGGCGCTCGCCACCAAGGGCGACATCTACGTCCGCGGCGCCCGCCAGCTGGAGATGATGACCTTCCTCAACACCTTCCGGAAGGTCGGCGGCGCCTTCGAGGTGGACGACGAGGGCATCCGCTTCTGGCACCCGGGCGGCGAGCTCAAGGCGATCGCCCTGGAGACGGACGTCCACCCGGGCTTCCAGACCGACTGGCAGCAGCCCCTGGTGGTCGCGCTGACCCAGGCCACCGGCCTGTCCATCGTCCACGAGACGGTGTACGAGTCGCGCCTGGGCTTCACCGGCGCGCTCAACCAGATGGGCGCCCACATCCAGCTCTACCGCGAGTGCCTCGGCGCCACCCCGTGCCGCTTCGGCGCCCGCAACTTCCTGCACTCCGCGGTCGTCTCCGGCCCGTCCAAGCTCATGGGCGCGGAGCTGGTCATCCCGGACCTGCGCGGCGGCTTCTCGTACCTGATCGCGGCGCTCGCGGCCGAGGGCACCTCGACCGTCCACGGCATCGACCTGATCAACCGCGGCTACGAGAACTTCATGGACAAGCTGCGCGACCTCGGCGCCCACGTCGAGCTGCCCAGCGAGCAGCTGGTCGACGCCTGACCGGCGGCGTCCGCCGACGGCGAGAGGCCGGGCTCCCCGCGGGGAGCCCCGCCTCTCGGGCGTTCAAGGGGTGGCTCAGGCAGCGCCCTTGGCGGCTTCCTTCAGCTTGGAGCCGGCGCTCACCTTGGCGCTGTAGCCCGCGGCGATCTGGATCGGCTCGCCGGTCTGCGGGTTGCGCGCGGTGCGGGCAGCGCGGTGGGTGCGCTCGAAGGTCAGGAAACCGGGGATGGTGACCTTCTCGTCGCCCTTGGCGACGACCTCGCCGACGATCTCGGCGAAGGCGGCCAGAACGGCGTCGGCGTCCTTGCGGGTCACCTCGGCGCGCTCGGACAGCGCGGCCACCAGCTCACTGCGGTTCATGTGTACTCCTGTGGTCTGTTCGCTTGCGGTGTGCGGGGGCCCATCGGTGCTCCCACCGGGGGGCACCCGGATGGGCCGCAGGTCCGCACACAGTGCTCGTGCAGGCAATGCGTGGTCGCAGGCCGGGTCCGCACCCGATGCCGCGCGCCGGAGCCTTCGAAGGCCCGCCCGCCTGCCTGGATACGAATCCTGCCCCGACCGGCCCCGAGAAAGCCAATCGGGCCCCGGCCGAGCCACCCGAACATCGCCCTCCCGTCGGAGGTGTGACGCTCCGTCGGCTCCGGCGGACCGGGAGCGGGCGGCGGTCGGGACGACACGCCGGAAGACCAGGGGGACGTTCCGTACTTGTCGGACACGCCTGCCCCGTGCAGGGCTACCGTACGCCCTAGGCACGACAAGCCCAAACACGCCCCTCGCCCTTGTGTCGCAAGGGTTCGGGGCGGACTTGGGCGAGTACGGGCGCTATTCGGTCATTTGACCGATCCGCGGCACCGCCGCGGGCTCCCCCGTCAGAGCTTGACGGTGGGGAAGGAAGCCGTGTCGAGGGTGCCGACGATGCCCGGGGTGGGACGGGCCGGAACGGGCTCGCCCTGAGCCCCCGCCAGGGCCGCCTCGCGCACCGCGGAGGCCACCGTCTTGGCGACGTCCTTGTGGAAGACGCTCGGGATGATGTAGTTCGCGTTCAGCTCGTCGTCGCCGACGGTGGTGGCCAGCGCCCGGGCGGCGGCGATCATCATCTCGGTGTTCACGGTGCGGCTCTGGGCGTCCAGCAGGCCGCGGAAGACGCCCGGGAAGACCAGCACGTTGTTGATCTGGTTCGGGAAGTCGCTGCGGCCGGTGGCCACCACGGCGGCGGTCTGACGGGCGATCGCCGGGTCGACCTCCGGGTCCGGGTTGGCCAGCGCGAAGACGATCGCGTTCTCGGCCATGGTGGCCAGGTCGTCGCCGTCCAGGACGTTCGGGGCCGACACGCCGATGAAGACGTCCGCGCCCGCCACGGCCTCCTTGAGGCTGCCGGTGCGGCCCGAGCGGTTGGTGTGCTCGGCGATCCAGCGCAGGCTGTCGTTGAGGTCGTCACGGCCCTGGTGGACCACGCCGCGCACGTCGGCGACGGTGGCGTGCTCGACGCCGGCGGCCAGCAGCAGCTTGAGGATCGCGGTGCCGGCGGCGCCGGCGCCCGACATCACCACGCGGATGTCGGCGATGTCCTTGCCGACCACCTTCAGCGCGTTGGTGAGGGCGGCGAGCACCACGATCGCCGTGCCGTGCTGGTCGTCGTGGAAGACCGGGATGTCCAGGGCCTCGCGCAGCCGGGCCTCGATCTCGAAGCAGCGCGGCGCGGAGATGTCCTCCAGGTTGATGCCGGCGAAGCCCGGGGCGATCGCCTTGACGATGGCCACGATCTCGTCGGTGTCCTGGGTGTCCAGGCAGAGCGGCCAGGCGTCGATGCCGGCGAAGCGCTTGAACAGGGCCGCCTTGCCCTCCATGACCGGCAGCGCGGCCGCCGGGCCGATGTTGCCCAGGCCCAGCACCGCCGAGCCGTCGGTGACGACGGCGACGCTGTTGCGCTTGATGGTGAGGCGGCGGGCGTCCTCGGGGTTCTCGGCGATCGCCATGCACACGCGGGCCACGCCCGGGGTGTAGATCATGGAGAGGTCGTCACGGTTGCGGATCGGCAGCTTGGACGACATCTCGATCTTGCCGCCGAGGTGCATCAGGAACGTGCGGTCCGACACCTTGCCGATCGACACGCCGTCGATCGCCCGCAGCTTCTCGACGATCTCCTCGCCGTGGGCCACCGAGGAGGCGGCCACCGTCACGTCGATCCGCAGCGCCTCCAGGCCGGAGGCGGTGACGTCGAGGCCGGTGACCGATCCGCCGGAGGACTCGACCGCCGTGGTGATCGCGCTGACCGCGTTGCTCTGGGCCGGGACTTCGAGCCGCACCGTGATCGAGTTGGAGACACTTGGCACCGTCGCCATCGACGCTTCCTTCTTCCATCCATCGGCAGGTTCAACATTTTGTTGAAGGCATCACCTGCGCATGCTAGACCTCGATCGTCGCACCTACCAGGGCGTAGCCAGAAATAACGTTCATTGAGTGTGCGGACCCCACAAGCGGGCCCCCGGACGGGCGGCGGGCCGACGGCGGGCGGGCGACAACAGGGCCCGCGACTTCTTGCCTCTCCGGGCCGATGCGTTACATTGGACGGGACACCGGCTCGATCCAAGCCCCCGGGCCCAACCTTCGTCCCTCAGAGGGACCACTTGCCGCGAGGCGAGCATGGCGGGTCGGTGTCGTAAACGTCTGAAGGCCCCTCACCATCCGGTGAGGGGCCTTCTTCGTGGCCGCGGACCCGCCGTCAGCCGCGCGTCAGCCGTGCAGCAGCGCGGGCACGCCGGCCGAGTCCGGCAGGTCGTCCGGACCGGACAGCACGGTCAGCCGCTGGGTCGCGCGGGTGAGCGCCACGTAGAGCACCCGCAGGCCCGCCTCGGACTCGCCGGCGATCCCGGTCGGGTCGGCCACCACGGTCGCGTCGTACTCCAGGCCCTTCGCCTCCAGGCTGCCCAGCGCCACCACGCGCTCGCCCAGGCCCTCGGCCCAGCCGGCCGCCTCGGCCCGGCGGTCCATCGGCACCACGATCGCGACGGTGCCGTCCACCTCGGACAGCAGGCGCTCCAGCTCGGCCTTGGCCGCCGCGCCGAAGGCCTCCGGCGACGGGTCGGTGACGGCCGCGAAGCGCGGCTCCACCCCGACGTGGCGCACCGCGCGCGGCGACGGCGTGCCCGGCGCGGCGAGCGCCAGCACCTTGGCCGCCACCTCGGCGATCTCGGCCGGGTTGCGGTAGTTGACGGTCAGCGTGAACCGGCGGCGCTGCTTGCCCGCGAGCACCTCGTCCAGCGCGGCCTGCGCCTCCTGCGGGAACGGCCAGGAGGACTGGGCCGGGTCCCCGACGATCGTCCAGGTCGCCATCCGGGCCCGGCGGCCGATCAACCGCCACTGCATCGGGGTGAGGTCCTGCGCCTCGTCCACGATCACGTGCGCGTACTCCGTGCGCTCCACCGGCTGGCGGTCGCGCTGGCGGGCGCTGCGGTCGGCGAAGGTGGTGACCTCCTCCAGGCCGGTCAGCAGGTCCACCGCGTCCACCTCGCGGACCTTCCGCCGGGCCGGCTCGCCGAGCAGCACCTGGAGCTCGTCCACCAGCGCGACGTCGTGCGCCGACAGCGCGCCCTCGCCGGCCGCCGACAGGTGCCGCCAGGAGCCCGCCAGCAGCCTCGCCTCGTCCGGGGTGACGGCGCGGCGGGCGATCCGGTTGGTGTGGCGCGCGTGCTTGAGCGTGCCGAGCACCTTGCGCGGGGACAGCGCCGGCCACCAGGCGTCCAGGAAGTCCAGGAACGACGCCTCGTCCGAGACGTACTCGTCGAAGGACTCCTTCTCCTCCTGGCGCTGCTCGCGGGCGTAGTGGTCGGTGGGCTTCGGCAGGTGCCGGGTGGCCTCCTGCCACAGGGCGTCCAGCAGCAGCCGGCGGGCGCGCGGGCGCAGCAGGTTCAGCGGCGTGCCGCCCGAGCCCACCACGTTGCCGCGGACGGCCTTCAGCCGGCCGGCGTCGAGCTTCAGCACCTCGCCGCGGGCGACCACCTTGAGCTCCTGCGGCGCGCCCAGCTCCAGCGCCGCGCGGGCGGCCCGGCGCAGCAGCTGCACCATGCGGCCCGAGCCCTTGACCCGGGCGGCCTCGGGGCTGTCGTAGGTGCCCGCCTCGATGCCGTCCACCAGCGAGCCGACCGCGCGGATCGCGACCTGGCCCTCCTCGCCGAGCGAGGGCAGCACGCCCTCGGTGTAGGAGACCAGCAGCGGGGTCGGCGAGACGACCAGGATGCCCCCGGCGTAGCGGCGGCGGTCCTGGTAGAGCAGGTACGCGGCACGGTGCAGGGCGACGGCGGTCTTGCCGGTGCCCGGGCCGCCGGTGACGAGCGTGGCACCGCCGGCGGCGGCGCGGATGACCTCGTCCTGCTCCTTCTGGATGGACGAGACGATGTCGCGCATCGAGTGGCTGCGGGCGCGGCCGAGCGAGGCCATCAGCGCGCCGTCGCCGACGACCGCCAGCTCCTCGCCGCCCAGGGTGGGGGTGAGGTCGGGGCGCAGCAGGTCGTCCTCGACGCCGATCACCTTGCGGCCCTTGGAGCGGATCACCCGGCGGCGGATCACCCGGCCCGGCTCGACCGGGGTGGCGCGGTAGAACGGCGCGGCGGCGGGCGCCCGCCAGTCGATCACCAGCGGGCCGTACTCGGCGTCCAGGACGCCGAGCCGGCCGATGTGCAGGGTCTCGGCCACCGCGGGGTCGGCCGGGTCGAGCGGCGTGTCGGAGGGGATGCCGTGCTCCTCCGGGGCGTCGGCCCGCTGGAGGTCGATCCGGCCGAACAGGAAGTCCTCGAACTCGTTGTTGAGCCGCTGGAGGTGCGCACCGGCCCGGTAGACCTGGGCGTCGCGCTCGGCGAGCGCGCCGGGTGTGCCGACCTGGACCCGCTTGGCGGCGTCCTCCAGGATGTACTCGGCCTCGGCGAGCTTCTCCTCGAGCCGGTGGTAGACGGTGTCGAGGTGCTGCTGCTCACCGGCGATCTCGCGCTCGCGCACGGTCTCGTGGTCGGTGGCGGGGGTGGTGTCCGTGTTGCTCTGCATGGCCTCGGTGGTTGCGACGGAATCCGGCTCCGGAAAACGAGCGGACGGATGATCCTACGCCTCGGTCGGGGGAAACGTGAAGGCCGTCCCCCGCATTGCGGGGGACGGCCTTCACTTGTGAACATGGGGTGGTGGAGATGCCGGGAATCGAACCCGGGTCCAGTGGAGTTAATTCAGGGCTTCTCCGAGCGCAGTCCGCTGTGCTTTTCTCGGCCCTGGCGGTCACACGGACGAGCCGCCAACAGGCCCAGCTGCTGTTTGATTTCCCATCCACCCTCGCAGCCCGGGCGGACGGTTGAGTTCCCTAGATTATGCCAGGGTCCGGGTCGGGAACTCCCCGGTCTGACACCCAAGCGCTATCGGTGCTTATTAGGCAGCGAGAGCGAACTGCTGGGAATCGCGCTTAGAGTTGGCGATTATTTTTTTGCGACACGTGGTTAACGAGATCATTGCCGCGTTCCTCGGCTCGCTTCCCCTGTTTCAACATCCCCTGTCGAAACCGATCATCCCCATGTTTTTTTGAGAAACAGCTCGGACGGTGACCGTCCGTGTTGCTGGCGCCATAGTACGCGAGGCGACGGGCGAGGGTCCAGCGGATTAACCCTGGCGCCGTCGGGCGGCCGCCACGGCGCGTGCCGTCTCGCGGGTGTCCTGCTTCTCGCGCAGCGTCTGGCGCTTGTCGTACAGCTTCTTGCCGACCGCGAGCGCCAGTTCGAGCTTCACCCGGCCGTCCTTGAAGTACAGCGAGAGCGGGATGAGGGTGTGGCCCGCGTCGCGCACCTTGGTCTCGATCTTGTGGATCTCCATCCTGTGCAGCAGCAGCTTGCGCTTGCGGCGCGCGGCGTGGTTGGTCCACGTCCCCTGGGTGTACTCGGGGATGAAGACGTTGTCGATCCAGGCCTCGTGGTTCTGGATGTAGGCGTAGCCGTCGACCAGGTTGGCCCTCCCCTCGCGCAGTGACTTCACCTCGGTCCCGGTGAGCACGAGGCCGCACTCGTAGGTGTCGAGGATCGAGTACTCGTGTCGCGCCTTCTTGTTCTGCGCGATCAGCTTGTGTCCGGTTTCCTTTGCCATAGCGCCGTCATTCTCGCACTTCGGGCCCGGCGGGGCAGCCCCTTTAGGCGCGGGTGCCGAGCCCGGCCAGGACGCGCAGGGCCAGGGCGTCGGCGTCCTCGGAGCCGGACGCGGGGACGTCGGGGGTGAGGCCGGTGCCGTCGAGGGAGCGGCCGGCCGGGGTGTGGTAGCGGCCGACGGTCATCTCCAGCACGGCGCCGTCGGCGAGCCGGCTCGGCTGCTGGACGGTGCCCTTGCCGAAGGTCCGCGAGCCCACCACGACCGCGCGGCTGCGGTCCTGGAGCGCGCCGGCGAGCAGTTCGGCGGCGCTCATCGTGCCGCCGTCCACGAGCACCACGAGCGGGGTGCGCTGGTCACCGCCGGTCGGGGCGGTCAACTCCCTGGTGTCGCCGCGCTCCTGGTACGAGCCGACCGCGCCGCCGTCCAGGAAGGCCCCGGCGGTGGCGACGGCCTCGTCGACCAACCCGCCGGAGTTTCCGCGCAGATCGAGCACCACGCCGGCGTGCGGGGCGCGCAGCGCGGCGCGCACCTGGTCGGCCACGCCGGTGGTGAAGGCCCGCACGACGATCCGCAGCACGCCCTTGTCCAGGTGCTCCGCGGTGACCTGCTGGCTGTCCAGCAGGGCCCGGCGCAAGCGCAGTTCGCGCACCTCGCCGTCACCGCGCCGGACGTCGACGGTGACCTCGGAGCCGGCCCTGCGCTCGCCGTCGCGGCCGCGCAGCCGGGCGACGACCTCGGTGACCGGCAGCCGGTCGGCCTGGTCGGCGTCGATCCTCAGCAGCCGGTCCCCGGGGGCGATCCCGGCCACGGCGGCCGGACCGCCCGGGGCCACCTGGGACACCTCGGTGACGCCGTCCTCGCCGCGGCCCACCGACAGCCCCACCCCGAGGTAGCGGCCGTCCAGGCCCTGGCTGAACTCCGCGTACTCCTGCGCGCTGTAGTACGCCCCCCAGCGGTCGCCGCTGGCGCCGAGCAGGTGCTCGGCCTGCTGCTCCGAGAGCGCGGTGCCGGCCGGGTCCGCGGTGACACCGGGGACGACGGACGCGGGCCGGACGGCGTCCGCGGACGGGCGGCGCGGCGCTTCGCTCGGGTCCCCCCAGGCGCCGGTGGCGGCCCCGGCCAGCAGCACGGCGCCGAACACCAGGCTGAGGGTGGCCACCTGACGTGCCCTGCGCGGAGTTTCCAGCATGGCATCGGAGTGTAGACACCGCGCGCGGCGCCGCGGGCCGGAACGGCCGAGCGCGGAACGACGGCGGCCCCGGACGGCGCAGTGCCGTCCGGGGCCGCCCGGGGCCCGGAGGATCAGACCTTGAGGTACTTGCGCAGCGTGAAGAACGCCGCGACTCCGGCCATCGCCATGCCGACCACGACCAGCAGCGGGATCACCGCCAGCACCGAGCTCAGCCCGATGAAGTGGATGAACTGCACCCGGTCGGCCAGCCAGTTCTGGACGAAGAAGTGCCCGCCGAGCAGCAGTCCGGAGGCCATCACGGCCCCGAGCAGCGCGGAGAACGCGGCCTCGGCGATGAACGGCATCTGCACGTAGAAGTTGGAGGCGCCGACCAGGCGCATGATGCCGGTCTCACGCCGCCTGCTGTACGCCGACACCCGGACGGTGTTGACGATCAGCAGCAGCGCGACGAACAGCATCAGCACCATGATCACGAAGGCCGCCGTCTGCAGACCGTTCAGCAGGCCGAAGAGGTTCTCCAGGATCTTCCGCTGGTCCTCCACCGACTTGACGCCGGGCTTCCCGGCGAAGGCGCTCTGGATGACGTCGTACTTCGTCGGGTCGTTGAGCTTCACCCGCCAGGACTGCGGCATGGCGTCCGGACCGAGGACGGAGATGAGCGGGTTGTCCGGGTTCATCTCCTTCCAGTGCTTGTACGCCTCCGCGGAGCTCTCGAAGGTCGACGACTGGACCACCGAGTCCATCTTGTCCAGCTGGGCCTTGACGTCCTGCACCTGCTGGTCGGTGGCCGCGCCCTGCCCGCACTGCGGGGAGTTCCGGGCGTCGGACTTGGTGCAGAAGTAGATGCTCACCTCGACCTTGTCGTACCAGTACCCCTTCATGGAGTTCACCTGGTCGCGGACCAGGAGCGAGGAACCGGCGAGGGCGAGGGAGAGCGCGACGCTGACGACGACCGCGATGGTCATGGTCAGGTTGCGGCGGAGACCCACACCGATCTCCGACAGGACGAACTGGGCGCGCATGCGTGTAACAACTCCAGGGTCGGTACTGCTGGGTCGGACGGCTCGGGCCGGCGGCCCTACGGTTCAGCGGGGGTGGGTCAGTGCTGGTATCCGTAGACGCCGCGGGCCTGGTCGCGGACCAGCAGGCCCTTGTCGAGCTCGATGACGCGCTTGCGCATCTGGTCGACGATGGCCTGGTCGTGGGTCGCCATCAGCACCGTGGTGCCGGTGCGGTTGATGCGGTCGAGCAGCTTCATGATGCCGACCGAGTTCTGCGGGTCGAGGTTGCCGGTGGGCTCGTCCGCGATCAGCAGCATCGGCCGGTTCACGAACGCGCGGGCGATCGCGACGCGCTGCTGCTCACCGCCGGAGAGCTCGCCGGGCATGCGGTCCTCCTTGCCGCCGAGGCCGACCAGCTCCAGCACCTCGGGCACCACCTTGTTGATGGCGCTCTTGGGCTTGCCGATCACTTCGAGGGCGAAGGCGACGTTCTGCGCGACGGTCTTGTTGGGCAGCAGGCGGAAGTCCTGGAAGACGGTGCCCAGCTGGCGGCGCATGTGCGGCACCTTCCAGTTGGACAGCTTGCCCAGGTCCTTGCCGAGGACGTGCACCTCACCCGTGGAGGGGCGCTCCTCGCGCAGGCACAGGCGCAGGAAGGTGGACTTCCCCGAGCCGGACGAGCCGACCAGGAAGACGAACTCACCCTTCTCGATCTCCAGCGAGACGTTGTCCAGGGCGGGACGGTTCTGCTTGGGATAGGTCTTGGAGACGTTGTCGAATCTGATCACGGCTGCATCACGGAGGCCATCCTAGGCGGCGCCAGTCCTCGGTCGGTCCACCCCTGTGGGCCCGGTCCGGGGGCGGGCGAAGGGAACGGAAAGGGCCGCTCCCGGCTTGGGACCATACGCGAATCCACCGTCGGCCCGCAGGGCCCGGAGCGGACGGTTACCGGAGACTGGGGGACAATGTCCCCTTATGCCCCGAAAATTGCGAGGCATCTCACAGCCCGGGAGCCGGAACGGTCGGAACCTGGCAGAGTGGAGTGAGCGACCGTGCCCGGCCGCTCCCCCGCACAGGGCACGCGAAGGAACCAAAGCCCCGTCCGGTGCGTTGGTTCTAGCAGCGAGGAGGAGATCGCATGACCTGCGACCATCTGGTGTGCGCCAACTGCAACGGACGCGTGAGCGAGGGCCGTTGCCCGGTCTGCCGCGCCAACCGGGCCCGGCTGCAGGAGCAGCAGGGTCCGTTCGCCGCGCTCTCCCCCGCGGTGCTGCTGGCCCTGCTGGCCGGACTGCTCGCGGTGGCGCTGATCGCCCGGCAGGCGCTGGCCTGAGGCACGACGGGACGTACCGAACGCGAAGGGCCCCCGACCGATCCCGGTCGGGGGCCCTCCTGCGTCGTCGCCCGATTACTCGGCGCTGGTCTCGCGCTGCTTGCGCCAGCGGATACCGGCCTCGATGCTGTGCTTGATTTTCATCGAGGCCGAGCTCCTCACGCCTCGTTCGCGGTCTCCCGCTGCTTGCGCCAGCGGATCCCGGCCTCGATGAAGCCGTCGATGTCGCCGTCCAGGACGGCCTGCGGGTTGCCGGCCTCGAACGCCGTCCGGACGTCCTTGACCATCTGGTACGGGTGCAGGACGTAGGAGCGCATCTGGTTGCCCCAGGAGCTGCCGCTGTCCTTGAGGGCGTCCATCGCCGCGCGCTCCTCCTGGCGGCGCCGCTCCAGCAGCTTCGCCTGGAGGACGTTCATCGCGGAGGCCTTGTTCTGGATCTGCGAGCGCTCGTTCTGGCAGGAGACCACGACACCGGTCGGGATGTGCGTGATGCGCACCGCCGAGTCGGTGGTGTTGACGCCCTGGCCGCCGGGGCCGGAGGCGCGGTAGACGTCGATGCGCAGCTCGGACTCGTCGATGTCGACGTGGTCGGACTGCTCGACGACCGGGAGCACCTCGACGCCGGCGAAGGAGGTCTGGCGACGGCCCTGGTTGTCGAACGGCGAGATGCGGACCAGGCGGTGCGTGCCCTGCTCGACCGAGAGCGTGCCGTAGGCGTACGGCGCCTTGACGGTGAAGGTCGCGGACTTGATGCCGGCCTCTTCGGCGTACGAGGTGTCGTACACCTCGGTCGGGTACCCGTGCCGCTCGGCCCAGCGCAGGTACATGCGCATGAGCTGCTCGGCGAAGTCGGCGGCGTCGACGCCACCGGCCTCGGCGCGGATGTTGATCAGCGCCTCACGGGCGTCGTACTCGCCGGACAGGAGGGTGCGGACCTCCAGCTCCTCGACAGCCTTCTGGAGCGACTTGAGCTCGGTCTCGGCCTCGGTGCGGGTGTCCGCGTCGTCCTCGGCCTCGGCCAGCTCGAACAGCACGCCCAGGTCGTCGATGCGGCTGCGCAGGCCCTCGACCCGGCGCAGCTCGCCCTGGAGGAAGGAGAGCCGGCTGGTCACCTTCTGCGCGTTCGCGACGTCGTCCCACAGGGTGGGGGCGGCTGCCTCCTCCTCCAGGACCGCGATGTCGGCCCGGATCTTGTCCAGGTCGAGGACGGCCTCGATCGACCCCATGGTCGATTCGAGGTTCTTGAGCTCTTCGGAAGGATCGACGGCTGCCACGCCCCCAGCGTAATGGTTCCGGGGGTGGTCATGACGACACCGGGGTCCCCCGGCCGCCCTGGAGCGGTTCTAGGGGGCCCGCGGGGCGGTGCTGTGGACGGCCGGACGGGCCGGGTGGCCGCGGTCCGGGGCGGTGGCCGCGAAGGCCGTCCAGGCCGCGGCGGCGCCCGCCAGCAGCAGGACGGTGGCCAGCACGACGGCGAGCAGCCGGCGGCGGCGCAGCAGGGCCTGGCGGTCGCGGCGGTGGCCCGCGCCGGGGGCGGTGCGCTGGGCGCGGGACTCGGCGGCGTAGGCGGCCAGCTCGTCCGCGGACGGGCGGCGCAGGCTGGTGTGGGTGTCCCGGGTGGAGTCCGGGGCGACGCCGGGCACCAGCGGGACGGCCGGGCCGCGGCGGCGCTTGTGAGCGCCGGGGGCGGCGTCCACCTCGGCGTAGACGGCCTCGCCGGGGGTGATCGCCTCCTCCGCCGGGGCGCGGCCCTGCGAGGGGACGGCGAGCACCGGCAGGCCGGCCAGCGCGGGCAGCTGCTCGCGCAGCCGGGCGGCCAGCTCGGCGGCGCGCAGCCGGGAGGCGGGGGCCTTGGCCAGGCACTCGGAGATGATCCGCCACAGCCCGTCCGGCAGGCCGGGGATCGGCGGCACCTGCTCGGTGACGTGGCGGCGCAGCACGGCGCCGGTGTGGCCGCCGCCGAAGGGGGTGAAGCCGGCCAGCAGCTCGTAGAGCACGGTGGCGAGGGCGTAGATGTCGACGGCGGCGCGCGGCTCCAGGCCCTCGATGATCTCGGGGGCGAGGTAGTCGGGGGTGCCGATGATCCGGGTGGCCCGCGTGCGGCGCGGGGCGTCCACCAGGCGGGCCACGCCGAAGTCGGTGAGCTTGGCGCGCGGGGCTCCGCCGGGGCCGGGGGCGGCGGCGAGGTCGAGCAGGACGTTCTCGGGTTTGACGTCGCGGTGGACGATGCCGGCCGCGTGCGCGGCGGCCAGGCCGTCGGCGACGTCGGCGATGACCGAGGCGGCGGTCTGCGGGGGCAGGGCACCGTCGCGTTCGAGCCGGGAGCGCAGGTCGGTGCCCTGGACGAGCTCCATGACGAGGGCGAGGTCGCTGCCGTCCACGACCATGTCGCGCACGCCGACCACCCGGGGGTGGTCGAGGCTGGTCAGCGCGGCGCGCTCCTGAACGAAGCGGCCGACCAGCACCTGGTCGGCGGCCAGGTCCTCGCGCAGCAGCTTGACCGCCACCGGGCCGTCCGGCCCCTCGCCGAGCCAGACCGTCCCGGCCGAACCCCGGCCGATCACCTGGTGGACGGTGTACCGGCTGCCGATCTTGCGTGCCAATGCTGCTCCGTGGGCGGCGCGGGAGCGCGCCGGAAGGTCCGGTGCGCTCGGTGGGGCGGGACAACACCGACCAACCTACGCGCCCCGACCCCCCTCGCGGGCCGCCTGAGGGCCCCGGGGCGGCACTCGCGGGCGAGAAATCTTCGAAATTGTCGACAAAGCGTCAATCCCGCCGTCCGGGCGGCCGCCGGGGGGCGGCCGGACCCGGCGGGGCGTCAGTTCCTCGCGCTGTCGAAGACGTTGGTCACCCAGTCGTAGGCCGTGTGGTACCAGCCCTGGACGTTGTCCCAGTAGTGCGGCAGCGGCGTGAAGTTCCACAGCGCCACGGCGGCGACCGCCAGCACCAGCAGCACCATCAGGCAGCCCTTGAGGCAGCCGAGCCCCGGGATGTACATCCGGTTGCGGCTGCGCGGGCGCCGCTCGCGCGGCGGGGCCGGCTCGCGGCGCGAC